>NZ_VRVC01000035.1:0-39026 GCF_008040005.1 Methylobacterium sp. WL19 | reverse complement strand
GGGATGTGCGGAGGAGGGGCCGTCGGCGGATTCGGACATGGGTTTCGTTCCGGCAGATGGGCCGCTTGACCCTTGGGAGAGACGTGGCGAAACAATAGCGGAATGCTATGTTCGACCGCGATGAGTTTCGCTATCCGCTAACGTTATGATGCAGGTTGCCTACAGCAAGGATGCCGTGAGGGCACTGGCTCGCATGCCGGCGAACGTAGCGAGACTCATTCGAACGAAGATCGACGAATATGCCGGAAATCCTGCGTCTCAGGCCAACAACGTGAAGGCTCTGAAAGGCCAGCTCGGCGTCTACCGCCTGCGGGTCGGCGACTGGCGAATCCTGTTCACCCAGGACGGGCAGATCCTCGCCATCATCAGAATCGCACCTCGCGGTAGCGCATACGATTGAATCAGGACGGTTCGCCATGGGTGCCCAGACGATCGTGACGGCAGGGGGCGAGCGGCTCGTCGTGTTGCCGGAAGCGGAATACGAAGCTCTTCTCGAAGCCGCCGAGAATGCGGAGGATCGCCTCGCCGTCACCGAGTTCCAGCGCAAGCTGGCCCTTGGTGAAGAGGAACTCGTGCCCTCGGCGATCGTCGAACGACTGCTCTCGGGCGAGAATCGCATCCGTGTCTGGCGCGACCATCGTGGAATGACGGCGGCAATTCTCGCGGACAAAGCCGGCATCGCACAGGCCTACCTGTCGCAGATCGAGACGGGGAAACGGGAGGGGACGATCGAGACCCTGCGCAGGCTCGCCTCGGCCCTGGCCATCTCCCTCGACGATCTCGTCGGGTTCGGCCCCCACGTCACCGGAACGGAGGATCGCGATACGGGTAAGACATCGGCATGACCACGTCTCACATTCCGTATCGCTCGCCGCTCTCTCCGATAGCGAGACTCGCGGTCGCCATCCTGCCCGTCGTGGCCACGTCGGTGATCGGCTCGCTCAGCACCACGCCGAACATCGAGGGCTGGTATGCCGGCCTGACGAAGCCCGGCTTCAACCCGCCGAACTGGCTGTTCCCGGTGGCCTGGACGATCCTCTACGCGATGATCGCGCTGTCGTTCTGGCGCTTGCTCGGGGTGACTCCGGCGACGGGGCCGACGCGGCGGGCCTGGAATCTGGCGGTCGGTGCCTTCGCCGCCCAACTGGCGCTCAACGCGGCGTGGTCGCCGGTCTTCTTCTCGGCCCATGCCCTCGGCTGGGCGGGGATCGTCGCCGCGGCGATGCTGGTGATGATCCTCTGGACCATCCGCCTGTCCTGGCGCTTCGACCGGTTGGCGGCGTGGCTGCTCGTGCCCTACGCCGCCTGGGTCACCTTCGCGACTCTGCTCACCGTCACGCTCTGGCGGCTGAACTGACCGCTTCCTACTCCGCCGCCTCGACGAACACCGTGCCGGCGCGGGGCAGGTCCAGGGTGTCCCAGGTCTCGGTGAGCGCCGCCGTCAGCCTGGCGATGCGGGCCGCGTCGTGGAACGGCGAGGGCGTGATCCGCAGGCGCTCGGTGCCGCGCGGCACGGTGGGGTAGTTGATCGGCTGGATGTAGATGCCGTGCTGCTCGAGGAGATGGTCGGCCGCCGCCTTGCACAGCTCGGCATCGCCCACCATCACCGGCACGATATGGGTCTCGGTGGGGAGCACCGGCAGGCCCGCCTCTTCCAGCGCCACCTTGGTGAGGGCGGCCTGGCGCTGGTGCGCCGTCCGCTCCACCTGCGAGCGCTTGAGGTAGCGCACCGAGGCGCGGGCCGCGGCCGCGATGGCCGGCGGCAGGGCGGTGGTGAAGATGAAGCCCGGCGCATGGCTGCGCACGGCGTCGCACAGGACCGTCGAGGCGGTGATGTAGCCGCCGACGCAGCCGAAGCCCTTGGCCAGCGTCCCCTCGATCACGTCGACCCGGTGCATCACCCCGTCGCGCTCGGCGATGCCGCCGCCGCGATTCCCGTAGAGGCCCACCGCATGGACCTCGTCGAGATAGGTCATGGCGCCGTATGTGTCGGCCAGATCGCAGATGGCGGCGATGTCGGAGACGTCGCCGTCCATCGAGTAGACGCTCTCGAAGGCGATCAGCTTGGGGCGGTCCCCGGCGGCGATCAGCAGTTCCTCGAGATGGGCGAGATCGTTGTGGCGGAAGATGCGCTTCTCGCAGCCCGAATGGCGCACGCCCTCGATCATCGAATTGTGGTTGAACGCATCCGACAGGATCAGACAGTTCGGGATCAGCTTGGCGATGGTGGAGATGCCGGCCTGGTTCGAGACGTAGCCCGAGGTGAAGACGAGGCCCGCCTCCTTACCGTGCAGGTCGGCGAGCTCGCGCTCCAGGTCCACCAGCGGCGAATTGTTGCCGGCGATGTTGCGGGTGCCTCCGGCGCCGACGCCGCAGCGGGCGGCGGTCTTGGTCATGGCCGAGACCACGTCCGGATGCTGGCCCATGCCGAGATAGTCGTTGGAACACCAGACGGTGATCTCGCGGGTGCTGCCGTCCGGACGGCGCCAGTTGGCCGTGGGGAAGCGCCCGGCGATCCGCTCGATATCGGCGAACACCCGGTAGCGGCGCTCGTCGTGCAGACGGTCCACGGCCTTGCGGAAGTAGCTCTCGTAATCGGTCCGGCCCTGCCCGAACGACGCGCGGGTGGACGATCCCTGGCTGGAGGAATCGCGGGGCGTCGTCGTATCGCTGATCATCGTCATCGCGGGCATCCGATTCACGGGCATCCGTCCTTCACGCTATGGCCGACCGCATGGCAGCGCCGCTCTCGGCGGCTCCGGCATCCGCTCGTCTGCATTCAGCAGCAGCATCGTTACAAAGGGCTTGTTCCGAAGCACCAAACTCTCCGCTGCGGGTCTCGACGACCATGATTCCCGCTGGCGCAACGATCTCGCTTCGCATGGCGCGGAAGGAATCAGACGGTGCTGATTTCGACGCCACGAGCCCGACGATACAGGCGAACTTGGAATTGGTTCAAGTCGACTCCTGCATTCCAGCTCTGCGCCTGTTGAGACCGGGTGGCAAAGCCGGTATTTCGCCCTGGCGACGAAGGGTCGCGCAGTGATCGCCATGAAGAACGACGCCACGCGCAACGAACGGCTGAAGGCGGCCCTGCGAGACAACCTGAAGCGCCGCAAGGCCCAGACGCGGGTCCGCGGGCAGGCCAGCGCCGCGGCGGAAACCGGCGATGCCGGCGAGCGACCGAACGCGAAGCCGGATCGCGACGCAGACGGCTGACGATCCTTTTTCGGACAAAACTCACGTATAGGCGGCTCGATAAGGCCGTGCCGCGAGCGCACCGCCACTGTTTGCAGAACCAGGACGGCACCGCCCTCCCGTCACGGGAACGGGCAGGACGCCGCGCGAAGGACGACGATGGACCGGATCAACATCATCGGCGGAAAGCCGCTCCACGGCGTGATCCCGATCTCGGGCGCCAAGAACGCGGCCCTGCCCCTGATGATCGCGAGCCTGATGACGGGGGAATCCCTCGAACTCATGAATGTGCCGCGCCTCGCCGACATCCACGCCCTGCTGCGCATCCTCGGCAACCACGGCGTCGACCACATGGTGGTGGGCAAGCGCCCCGGTGATACGACGGAGACCGGCCAGACCATCCGGCTCACCGCCTCCAACGTCATCGACACCACCGCGCCCTACGAGCTCGTCTCCACCATGCGGGCGAGTTTCTGGGTCATCGCGCCGCTGCTCGCGCGCTTCGGCGAGGCCCGCGTCTCCATGCCCGGCGGCTGCGCCATCGGCACCCGGCCCATCGACCTGATGCTGATGGCCCTGGAGCGCCTCGGCGCCACCGTCGAGATCGATGGCGGATACGTGGTGGCGAAGGCCAAGAACGGCCTCCGCGGCGGCGAGATCCACTTCCCCAAGGTCACGGTGGGCGGCACCCATGTGGCGTTGATGGCGGCATCGCTCGCCAACGGCTCGACCCTGATCGAGAATGCCGCCCGCGAGCCGGAAGTGGTCGATCTCGCGGATTGCCTCATCAAGATGGGCGCCAGGATCTCCGGGGCCGGCACCCCGCGCATCACCATCGAGGGCGTCTCGCGCCTCAACGGCGCCCGCCACACCGTCCTGCCGGACCGGATCGAGACCGGCACCTACGCCATGGCGGCCGCCATGGTGGGGGGCGACGTGACCCTGGAGAACACCCGGGCCGACCTGCTGCACAGCGCACTCGACGTGCTGACGACGACGGGTGCCGAGATCACCAGCACCGCCGACACGATCCGCATCCGGCGCAATGGCGGCGGCATCGCTGCGGTGGACGTGACCACCGACCCGTTCCCGGGCTTCCCCACCGACCTGCAGGCGCAGTTCATGGCGCTGATGACCCTGGCCAAGGGCCAGTCCCACATCCGCGAGACCATCTTCGAGAACCGTTTCATGCACGTGCAGGAACTGGCGCGCCTCGGCGCCAAGATCCGGCTCGAAGGGGATCTGGCCATCGTCGACGGCGTGGAGCGCCTCAAGGGCGCCCCGGTCATGGCGACCGACCTGCGTGCCTCGGTCTCCCTCGTCATCGCCGGCCTCGCCGCCGAGGGCGAGACCAGCATCAACCGGGTCTACCATCTCGACCGCGGCTTCGAGGCGCTGGAGGCCAAGCTCGGCCGCTGCGGCGCCGAGATCAGCCGGGTCCGCTCCTGACCACCCTGTCCGACCCGGGAGGCGGTCCGCGCCTCCCGGACGAAGGCCCTATTCCAGCACGTTGCCGCGCTTGGGGCCGAAGCCCGGGATGTCGCAGCGGCAGGGCGACTGGATCGGGCTCGGATAGGCGGGGCAATTGCCGCGCGAGGTGACGCAAACGCTGCCCATGCGCTGGCGTCCGTATCGCGGCGGCAGGGGACGGCGCTCGCCATCGTCGTACGGCCGGGCATAGCGATCGTAGCGATCGTAGCGATCGTAGCCGCGCGACCGGTCGTCGCCGTAGGGCGACCGGTCGTAGGTGGGCCGGTTGTAGCCGTCGTCGGGATAGTGCGGAACCTGGGCTTGGGCTGACCCTAGGCCGGCCGCCACCGTCAGGACGGTGACGGCAGCAAGGGCGATACGACGTACAGGTCCGGCGGTCATGGCTTTGGATATCCCAATTCGGAAGTCTGCGAAGGCATAGTTCCTTCCGCATGAACGTCGTCTGACGTCGCCGCGGCGAACGGCCCGTCTCGCCGGCACGCTGCAATTGTTCCGGGCCGCGCGGTTGCCGCAGGGCGGCCGCCTCGCTACCTACGGCCGACCCACTTTCACACCCGGCGCCCGATCCGGCGGTGTCCGGCCAGATGCGAACCCGACATGGAGCTCCTCAAGCTCGCTGCCCTCGACGCGGAGGATCTCGCCATCCTCTCGGCTCATCTCCAGGATGCGGTCCTGCGCCCGCAGGACCTCGCCTATCTGGCGTCGTCGCACCGCTTCGTGCTGGTCGGGCGGCGTTTCGACTGGTCGACGCCGGATGCCGAGGCCCCGCGCCGGCGCCTCACCGGCCTCCATTTCGAGCGGGTCATGGCCGTGCGCGCACGCGGGATCACGCCCGGCTCCACCTCCGACGAGCCGCTCAGCCTGCTGGCCGTCACCTTCGAGCCGAAGGAGGACCCCTCCGGCACCGTCACCCTGGTCTTTGCCGGCAAAGCGGCGATCCAGCTCGATGTGGAATGCATCGAGGCGCGGCTGAAGGATCTCGGTCCGGTCTGGGAGGTGGAAGGCCGCCCCGACCACGAGGCGGCGGAAGCCGGCCGTGCCGCGATCCGGGGACAAGCGGGCACGGTCCCCTCCGCCAAGGACAACGTCTTGAAAGATTCCGCCTGATGATGCGCCTCGACAGCCGCGACGCCGATTTCGCCGCCGCCTTCGCCGGTCTTCTCAGCGTCAAGCGCGAGATTTCCGAGGATGTGGACGAGACCGTGCGCGGGATCATCGCCGGCGTGGTCTCCGGGGGCGACGCGGCCCTGGTGGACTACACCCGCCGCTTCGACCGGCTCGGCGAGGATTTTTCCGCCACCTCTCTTCGGGTGACGCCCGATGAGGTGCGGGCGGCCATCGCCGCCTGTCCGGCCGACGCCCTCGACGCCCTGCGGCTCGCGGCGACCCGCATCGAAGCCTTCCATCGCGGCCAGGTACCCGGCGACCACATGGCCACCGACGAGATCGGCGTGACCTCGGGCTGGCGCTGGACGGCGCTCGAATCGGTCGGCCTCTACGTGCCCGGCGGAACCGCGAGCTACCCCTCCTCCGTCCTGATGAACGCCATTCCCGCCCGCGTCGCGGGGGTGCCGCGCGTCGTCATGGTGGTGCCGATGCCGGAGGGGCAGATGAACCCCCTCGTGCTCGCCGCCGCCGACCTCGCCGGTGTCAGCGAGATCTACCGCGTCGGCGGCGCTCAGGCCGTGGCGGCGCTGGCCTACGGCACCGAGACCATCGCCCCCGTGGCCAAGATCGTCGGACCCGGCAATGCCTGGGTGGCGGCGGCCAAGCGCCGGGTCTTCGGGCAGGTCGGAATCGACATGATCGCCGGCCCGTCCGAGGTGTTGATCCTCGCCGACGGCCACGCCAACCCCGATTGGGTCGCCGCCGACCTCCTCGCCCAGGCCGAGCACGATGTGGCCGCCCAGTCGATCCTCATCACCGATTCGTCCGAGCTCGCCGACGCCGTGGAGAGCGCCGTGGAACGCGCTCTGGCCACCCTGCCCCGGGCCGACATCGCCCGGGCGAGCTGGCGCGATTACGGGGCGATCGTCCGCGTCCGCGATTTCGACGAGGCCGTCCCCCTGGTGGACCGCCTCGCCCCGGAGCATCTGGAGATCGAGACCGCCGACCCGGAGGCCCTGGCCGCCAAGGTCCGCAATGCCGGCGCGATCTTCCTCGGCAGCCATACGCCGGAAGCCATCGGCGATTACGTCGGCGGCCCGAACCACGTGCTGCCCACCGCCCGCTCGGCCCGGTTCTCCTCGGGCCTCGGCGTGCTCGATTTCATGAAGCGGACGACGATCCTGCGCTGCGATCCCGCGGCGCTGAGGGCCTTGGGGCCGGCAGCCATCGCCCTGGGACGGTCGGAGGGCCTCGACGGCCACGCCCGCTCGGTGGCGATCCGCCTGAATTTGTGAGGATATTTACGGATCGGCGCTCAAGTATTGGCAACCGTCGTGAGACCGAGACGAGTCGTAGCCGTCCTGTTACACGGCGCCGCCATGCTTTTCGCTTGTGGAACTGCTTCGGCCGATTACGCGGGCATAGAGGGGAAATGTTGGAAAAGAGAACGATTTTCTCCTCTGATCCGTTGGCCGACGAGCGAACTGACATATTGTTTTCGCTCAAATGGGAAAATCGACGGATTCTGGTTTGATGCAGGAGATGGAGGCGATCTTCGAGCATCCTGGAGAGGACAACTCGGTAAGATTCTCATCAAACGGTCGGTGTTCGGTAAAAGCGATCATAAAGACGAATGCGTGGCCCGATTAGAGCCTCACCACGATGTCCTGGTTCTAACGCGTTGTGCTCATGAAGGTGAATGGATCTTCGACGGGGGCATGACGAAGGCAGTTTTTGGTGGAAGATAGGCGCGGGCAGGTTCGAGACGCTGTTTTCGATGATGGGACGACAGCGTGCTCGGCGCGGCCCCAGAAAGTGGGTAGGATGACGGCCAAAGCCACTGAAGATGCGTCACAATCCATCCACCGCCTCGCGGCGGTGACCTTCGACGAAGATTCCATCGGCCGGGGCAACCCCGACCAAGAGCACGAGCGCGCCATCGCGATCTTCGACATCCTGGAGGAGAACCACTTCTCCATTCCCGGACGCGAGGGACCCTACGCCCTCACCCTCGGCCTCGTGGAGAACAAGCTCTCCTTCGCGATCCGCCGCGAGGACGGCGAGCCGGTGATGACCCATCTCCTGTCGCTGACCCCGTTCCGCCGGGTGATCCGCGACTACGAGATGATCTGCGAGAGCTACTACAACGCGATCAAGACCGCCTCGCCGACCCAGATCGAGGCGATCGACATGGGACGGCGCGGCCTGCACAACGAAGCCTCCGAACTCCTCCGGCAGCGCCTCGAGGGCAAGGTCGATCTCGACCACGACACCGCGCGACGCCTGTTCACCTTGGTCTTCGCCTTGCACTGGAAGGCGTGAGCGCCCTCCCCGTCGTTTGAAGCCCGAGGCAGTCACCGGATGGCGGAAGAGGCCGGCCCGAAGAAGACGCGCGTGCAGTCGGTGCTGTTCATGTGCAACTTCAACGCCGTGCGGTCCCTCGCGGCGGAGGCGGTGGCGCGCCACTATTTCGGCAAGTCCACCTATGTCCAGTCGGCGGGCGTCCGCTCCGGCGAGCCGGCCGACCCGTTCATGGTGGCGGCCCTCGACGAGATCGGCATCAACGCCTCCAAGCACCGGCCCCGGACCCTCCTCGAACTCGAGGAATGGGAGGGGCTGAACTTCGACCTCATCATCACCCTGTCGCCCGAGGCCCACCACGCGGCCCTGGAGGTCACCCGCACCAACGCCGTGGACGTGGAGTACTGGCCGACGCCGGACCCGACGCTGATGCAGGAAGCCTCCCGCGAGCAGCGCCTCGACGCCTACCGCGACGTCCGCGACGGGCTGATCACCCGCATCAAGACCCGACTGAACTCGTGATCCGCCGGATCGACGTCACGGCGCCGTAGCTCTTCTCGGCGATGCGCTCCACCGCTCCCGCCAGGGGCTCCACCGCCACCGTCATGTGGTGGCCGTTGGCGTGGATGAGGCGGGTCTCGTCCAGCATCATCCCCACATGGCCTCGCCAGAAGACGAGGTCGCCCCGAACCAAGCCGTCGAGACGCGTGGGCAGCGCCGTGCCGAGACCCGCCTCCTGCTGGTCCGCGTCGCGGGGAGACGGAATGCCCGCCAGGGCGAGGCAGAGCTGGACGAGGCCCGAGCAATCGAGCCCGAGGCTGGTGCGCCCGCCCCAGAGATAGGGCGTGCCCACGAGACGCTCGGCGGTGGCGGCAGGATCGGGCTCCACGATGCCGACGGGCGCGCAATGATCGGCGAAGACGTAAGCGCCGTCGGCAAAGGCACCATCGTGAAAGGTATGGGCACCGTCGGCGAGGCGCAGGAAATCGCCCTCCCGCCCGGCGATGCCGAGCCCGGCGCCGAGGCTCACATGGCCCAGGGGCGGCCGCTTCATGTTGGCGGCCGGATAGAGGAATGTCCGCAGGGCCGTCACCCGGTGGGTCGGGGGCGGAACATCCAGGGCGATGGCGGCCTCCGGCAGGTAGCCGACATAGCCGTCGTTTTCGAGCTGCACGAAGGCGAAGCCCTCTCCCGTGTCGTAGAGGGTGACGGGATCGCCCATCACCGCCTCGGTCTCGATCCCCGCGTCCCCGCTCGGCCTGCGCCGCAACGGGGCCGAGGCGGCGATGAGGCGGGCGCTTTGCCCTGCGACGTAGCGGGCGGCATCCACACGGCCCCGCAGCCGGATATCGGCCAGATCGGGGCGGGCCGGGACCAGCCTGGCGTCGGAGAGATCGGTGATGGGAAACATGGTCCGGCCAGTATCGGCGGCGGCGTGGCCGCATGCAACGGCGCGAGGATCGGGTCGCTCATCGCTTTACGGATGCGACATATCGACACCATATGATGCCCGTTCCATGGGCAATTTGACGACCATGCGGATGCAGGCAGAGCAACTTTCGCCGGATCTGCGGGAAAATCCGGCGGTGATGGGGGGATGCATGGAACGCGTGGGTGCGTCGTCGAAATGGTGCAATGCACTCTCTCCGCCGTCGCGCTATCCTCGGTTGGTGTGGAGCGCGGGCCGAGTCGTGAAGAAGACGCCGAAATCCTTTCAGGATCTGCCGCCGATCCGTGTCCGGCGCGAACCGCCGACGATCCCCGAGGCGATCGCCGCCGCTCAGGATCTCGCCGACGATCTCGAACAGCAGGTCGAGATCGCCGCCGGCCTGATCGGTCTTCCCCTCGACGAGGTGCGCCCGCACGTGCTCGCCGCCGAGAAGCCGAAGCCCGAGCGGATCTCCGAGCGCATCCTCACCGCCGGCGGCCCGAGCCGGGCGCCGCGTACCGTCATCGTCGAGCGCCGCACCCGCCCGCCGGTGGTGGTGGAGCGGCGCGGCCGCCCCCTCGACGGACGGCGCTGAGCGCCTACCAGGCCAGGGTCGCGCCGGTATAGTCGAGATAGGCGATGCCGGTTTTGCCGAGCCGGGCCTCGATGACATCCGTGAGTCCGGTGACGCTCGTCGTCACGTCGATATCCGCCTCCTCTCCGCCCATCTCCGTGCGGACCCAGCCGGGATGGAGGAGGAGGACGCCAAATCCCTCGTCGCGGTGACGAATCTCGAAGCTGATCGCCAGGGTGTTCAACGCCGCCTTGCTCGCGCGGTAGGTCTCCCATCCGCCGCTCTCGTTGAGGGCGACACTGCCGAGGATGGAACTCATGAAGGCGATGAGGCCGTTGCCCGCCAGCCGGTCGCGGAACAGCTCGGCGAAGCGGATCGGGCTGATGGCGTTGGTCAGGTAGACCTGCGCGGCGACATCGCGCGGGACGTCATGGGCGGGGTCGTGCGCCTGGGTCGCCACGCCCGCCACCACGAAGATCAGGTCGTAGCGCTGGTTCGCAAGCCGGTCATGAAGGGCGGCCACCACCCCGTCATCGTCGATATCGGCGGTCTCGATGGAGAGCGCATCGGAGGCGAGCGCCGCCAATCCGGCGGAGGGCGAGCGCTGCGTGGCGGTGACCGCCCAGCCGCGGGCGAGGAACGTTTCCACCAATCCGAGGCCGAGGCCGCGCGAGGCCCCGACGATCAATGCGTTCTTGCGTGCTTCGGTCATGGCAAGGGCTCTCCACCACCGGGGCGGAGCCCGGCATCACGGGTCTAGGTTGGTCGTTTCCACGCGGCGGCAATGGCCGCGAGCGCGCTCAATCGGCGGTCTGGACCGACCAGGTCGCATGGCTGATCCGCTCGTCGCGCTCCAACCCGGCCACCACGGCATCGAGTTCGGCGGAGTCCACCGCCGTCGCCACCAGGGTCGCCACCACTTCCACCGTCTCCTCGCCGCGTTCCACCACTTCGGTTCCCCCGACCGGATAATGCGCCGCCTCCAGCCGTTCCACGAGAAGGTCGCGGGCGGGGCCGGCATGTTCGGCCGGAACCGTGATCTGCACTTCGTAGGTGGCCTCGGTCTGGCTCTCGTCGATGGGAACGCGGTTGATGGCGTTGACGAGGGGCCGCAGCAGGGTGTTGCCGGACAGGACCGCCGCCGTGACGAAACAGGCCTCCAGGGGGAAGTCGGCGCCGGCGAAAGCCCCCACCGCCGCCGAACACCAGAGCGTGGCGGCGGTGTTGAGGCCGCGGACGTTCATCCCCTCCTTCATGATGACGCCGGCCCCGAGGAAACCGACGCCCGAGATGACGTAGGCGACCGTGCTCACCGCGCCGCGCGTTCCTTCGAGGCGCATGCCGAGATCGACGAAGGCCGCGGCCCCCACCGCCACCAGCACGTTGGTGCGCAGGCCCGCCGTGCGCTGGCGATACTGCCGCTCGGCCCCGATCATCGTGCCGAGGACGAACGCGACGACGAGGCTGATGGCGGAATTGACGAATTCCGGGAGCGGCGAGGCGAAGAGCGCGGTCATGGGCGCTGCATGTCGCCGGCCCATGACGAAACGGTGACGCTTCGCGCGTCAGCCATCGAGAAAGGCCCGCAGGGCTTTGAGGGTTTCGGGAGCGTTCTCCTCCGCCAGGAAATGGCCGGAGGTGATGTCCACGGCCACGGCCTTCGGCGCGAAGGTGCGCTGCCAGGCCGCCAGCGGGGTCTCGTGCGAATGGTCGAGATAGCCGTCTCCGGTGAGGATCAGGGTCCGGCAGGACAAGGTCTTGCCCGCCGCGAGGTCGTCCAGATCCGCCTCGCGGTCGCGGGTCGCGCCGGCCCGGTAATCCTCGCAGAAGGCGTGGATGCGCTCGGGAACGGTCCAGTTGTCGCGATAGAGGCGCAAGGCTTCCCAAGCGAAGGGGTCGAGGCTTCGGGCGTTGCTCCATTGCCGGAGGAGCCCCTCGAAATAGGCGACCGGATCGCGGCCGATCTCCTCCTCCGGACGGGGGGCCGGCCGGGCCAGGGATGCCCAATGCGACGACACGTCGGGATCGGCTTCGATCCGCTCCCACTGGACGAGGGTGGGCAGGATATCGAGGAGGGCGAGGCGCTCGATCCGGCCCGGCTCGTCGAGGGCGAGGCGGTAGCCCACCCGCGCGCCGCGATCGTGACCCACGAGTGCGAAGCGGACATGGCCGAGCCGCTCCATGACCGCCACCACGTCGCGTCCCATGCGGCGCTTGGAATAGACGTCGTGGCGGGCGTCACCCTTGGGCGCTTCCGACCAGCCGTAGCCTTTCTGATCCAGGCACACCACGCGATGGGTCTCGGCCAAAGCCGGCGCGATGTGGTGCCAGCAGGCATGGGTCTGCGGAAATCCGTGGAGGAGGATCACGGGAGGCGCATCGTCCCGGCCGCCGCTGCGGGCGAAGAAACGCCCCTCCGGAATGTCGATCCAGTCCGCGCTGAAGCCGGGGAAGAGGTCCGCACTCATGGTCTGCTCCAGTCTGCCCGCTGGGTTGAGACGGAAACCGGGAGGCCGTCCCTCGGTTTCCACCGGCGTCGCGCGGGATGCGACATAACGCCGAATTCCGGCCTAAATCCTTCGGATCGGCAGAGAAATCCGCTCTGCATGCACTCGACTTCATGAAATCCCGGTGGTCGGGCATTCTGCCCGATCTCACCCTCGTGTTTCACGGGAAACGTCCCACGGGATTGACGCCGGTGCTCCGCTGCATGCACACCCGATCGACATAGGGATCTCTTAAGAATCCGCCCGAGGAGACGCGCATGGTGCTGTACGCCGGCCCTGCCACGATCATGACCCGCTCATGAGTAATGCGACATTGGCCACGCGTCCCGCCACCTCGACGGTGCCGGTCGCCGACGAGGCCCTGCGTGCCCGCGTCTTCGCCCTGCGCGATGGGTTGAGCCATGGGCTCATCGGCGCGGAGACCCTGGTGGAGCGCCTGCTCATCGGGCTTCTCACTGGTGGCCATCTCCTCATCGAGGGTGCGCCCGGCCTCGCCAAGACCCGCGCGGTCAAGCGCCTGTCGGACGGGCTCGACGGCAGCTTCGCCCGCATCCAGTGCACGCCCGATCTGATGCCGGCCGATCTCACCGGCACCACCGTCTGGCGCCAGGATGCCGGCGATTTCGAGTTCCTGCCCGGCCCGCTGTTCCATTCGCTGATCCTCGTGGACGAGGTGAACCGCGCCCCGCCCAAGGTCCAGTCGGCGCTACTGGAATCCATGGCCGAGGGCCAGATCACGGTCGCCGGTCACACCCATGTCCTGCCCGACCCGTTCATGGTGGTGGCGACCCAGAACCCCATCGAGCACGCGGGCACCTTCCCCCTGCCGGAAGCCCAGCTCGACCGCTTCCTCCTCCACGTGGTGGTGGAGATGCCCGACGAGGCCTCCGAGCGCCGCATCCTCGACCTCGTCGAGGGCGAACTGAACCACCATGCCGAGGCGATGTCGGTGAAGCTCACCGTGGCGGAGATCCGCGCCGCGCGCGCGGCGGCCCTCAATGTCCACGTCTCGTCGGCCCTCAAGGATTATCTGGTGCGGCTCGTGGCCGGCACCCGCACCGACAAGGCCGCCCCGGATCTCCGCGCCTCGATCGAGCATCCGGCCTCCCCGCGCGGGACGCTGGCGCTGATGCTCGCCGGCAAGGCGCGGGCCTATCTGCGCGGCCGCGACCACGTGATCCCGGAGGATATCTCCGATCTCGCCGCCGACGCCCTGGCGCACCGGATCGGTCTCACCTGGCGCGCCGCCGCCGAGGGACAGACCGCGCGGGGCATCATCACGGGCCTCGTCCAGCGGGTCCGGGCGCTCTGAGGCGGAATGGTCGCGTAGACACAGCCATGGCGTCCAATCCCGGCCTCCCGACAGGTTCCGCGCACGGACCCGGCATCCATCTGTCGGGCGAGGCCCTGATGGGCCTGCGCCACCTTGCGCGGCGCGGGATCTCGCCGGCCACCCGCACCCTGGCGGGCCTTCCCGGCGGCATCGTCACGCGGCGGCGCGGACGCGGATCGGAGCCCGACGACGTGCGGCTCTGGTCCGAGGGCGACGACCGCCGCCATATCGACCGCAACGCCACCGCCCGCACCGGCATCCTCCACGTGCGGACCCACCATGACGAGCGCGACCGCGCGGTGGTGCTGCTGGCGGATTTCCGCCCCTCCATGCTGTTCGGCACGCGCCGCGCCCTGCGCTCGGTGGCGGCGGCCGAAGCCCTGGTGCTGCTGGGCTGGCGCATCGTCGGCGATGGCGGCCGGATCGGCCTCGTGGCCGCGTCCTCGGGGGAGCCGGTGGTGGTCCGTCCCGGCGGCGGCGAGCGGGCCATGACGGCGGTGACGGGTGCGCTGGCCATGGCCCACGCCCAGGCGCTCGCGGCCTCGGACAGGACGGACCCTCCCCTCGACCGAAGCCTCACCGTGGCGGCGAGCCTGCTTCCGTCCGGCGGACATCTCGTCATCGGCAGCGCGCTGGACGCGCCGGGGCCTGAATTCGACCACCTGCTCACCGTGCTGGCCGAGCGCCTGTCGATCCGCCTCGTCCTCGTCAGCGATGCGTTCGAGCGCAGGAAGCCGGCGGGGTTCTTTCCGTTCGCCACGCCGGATGGGCAGCGCGGCACGGTTCAGGTCGGGCGTTCCGCCGCCAATACGGACGGCGCACCCGACGACCGACTCATCGCCTATGCCCGACGCGGGATCGAGGGCCTGCGCCTCGACGCCGAGGCCGGCCCCGAGGCCTATGCTCCGCTGATGGAACGTCTCGATGCGGTGCTGTAGCGCGTGACCCCCCTCGCCTCTCCCACCGATCTCACCCAGCTGCGCGGCCTGCACCTGCCGGCCGATGCGGGCAGCGGCGCGCAGGGCGAGGTGGTGCTGGCCATCGCGCTGGGCTTCGTTGCGGCCCTTCTCGTCGGCCTCGTCAGGCTGATGCGGGCGCGCTCGAAAGCCTCGGTGCGGGCTTCGGCCCTGCGCGGCCTCGCCGAGACGCGGGCGCTTCCCCCGGAGGCACGCCTCATCGCGCAGGCCCGCCTGTTGCGGCGCCTCGCCCGGACGCTCGCCGGCGACGAGGCCGCCTCGACCCAGGGACGCGACTGGGCCGCCACCCTCGACCGCCTCTTCGCCACGGATGTCTTCAGCGAGGGCGTCGGCAGGGTCGTGACGGAGGGCCTGTACCGGCGCTCCTCCCCGGCCGACGTCGAGACCCTCGATTCCGAACTCGGCCGCCTCTTCGCGCGGATCAGGGCCTGAGCCGATGCCAGCCTGGTTCACCGCCTTCCTCTCGGCCTTCGATCTCGCCGCACCCCTGGCGCTGCTGCTCCTGCCGCTGCCCTTCCTCGCGGCCCGGCTGCTGCCGCCCGAGCGGATGGGATCGAGCGGCGCCTTGCGCGTTCCGGCCACCGTCGTGATGGGCTCCGCCCGGGGGGATGGCGTGGCGGCGCGCGGGCGCGGTCGCTCGTTCCTGATCTGGACCCTGTGGGCCGCCCTGGTCGCGGCGCTCGCCGGACCCCGCCTCGTCCTGCCCGCCACCGCGCTTCCGGCCTCGGGCCGTGAGATCATGCTGGTGATGGACCTGTCCGGCAGCATGGAGAGGCGGGACTTCGCCATCGACGGCGAGACCGTGACGCGGCTTACCGCCGTGAAGCGGGTGGGCACCGACTTCATCCGCCGCCGGGCCGGGGACCGGATCGGCCTCGTGATCTTCGCCAACGAATCCTACGTGGCCGCGAGCCCGAGCTTCGACACCAATACCGTGGCGCGCGCCCTCGACGAGGCGACGATCGGCCTCGTCGGCCGTTCCACCGGCATCGGCGACGGTCTCGGCCTCGCCCTCAAGCGGCTGGTGCCGGCGACCTCCGGCGAGGCGTCCGACATCCCGCAGGCCACATCGAAGGTGGTGGTGCTGATGACGGACGGGGCCAACAATGCGGGCCAGACCACGCCGCGCGACGTGGCGGCCTTGGCCAAGGAACTCGGCGTCAAGGTCCACACCATTGCCCTCGGCCCCCGCGACATGTCCAATGCCGACGGCGAGCAGGATGTCGTCGATGCCGAGACCCTGCGCGAGATCTCGGCTTCCACCGGCGGCACCTTCTTCCGCGTGAAGACCACCGACGACCTCATCGCCATGGCCGATTCCATCGACGCCATCGAGGGAGGCCGGGCCAAGGCTCCCCCGGTGCCCCTGCGCCAGGACCTCTGGCCTTGGCCGGCCGGCCTCGCTCTCTTGTGCGCGGCGGGCCTGCTGGTGGCGAGGCGCAAGGCATGAGCGCCCTTCTCTCCCTCGCCATCCTGCGGCCATGGTGGCTCCTGGCGATTCCCGTCATCCTCGTCCTCGCCCTGCGCGCGGCCTGGCGCTCGGCCCCGCTGGGGGATTGGGCGAAGGCCGTCGATCCCGGCCTCATGGCCTTCCTCGAGACGCGGGGGGCCGTCCTCGGCGGGCGGCGCCAAGCCAACCTCGCCGCCGCCATCGCGGCCGGGATCATCGCCCTCGCCCTCACCGGGCCGGCCATCGAGCGTCCCGATGCGGCCACCTTCCGCAACCTCGATGCGACGGTGGTCGTCATCGATCTCTCGCGCTCCGTGGCCGAGGGCGGTCATCTCAAGGAGGTCCGCCAGATCGCCGACAGCGTGGCCCAGGCAGCGGGCACCCGCAGCGTCGCCGTGGTGGTCTATGCCGGCGACGCCTATCTCGCAGCCCCGCCGACCACGGACCGCGACGCCCTCAGCCTCGTCCTCTTCGCCCTCGACGGCGACACCGTGCCCGATCGCGGCACCCATCCGGAGCGCGGCCTCGCCATTGCGCGCCGGACCCTGGAAGAAGCTGGGGTCATCGCCGGGGACGTGGTCCTCGTCACCGATGGCGACGGGATCGGCGATGCGGCCCTGCGCGAAGCCACTGCGATCCGGACCAAGGGCTGGCACCTCCATGCGGTGTTCGTGCCGGCCACCAAGGCCCTGCCGGACGGTTCGCCGAAACCCGACCGGACAGCTCTCGACCGCGTCACCGGCGCGGGCAATGGCGTGACCGTCGATCTCGACAGGCCCGCCGCCCTCCTCGACATCGTGGGTGCCAGCACGGCGCAGCATCTGGCGGCGGGCGGCTACACCGTGCTCGCCTTCGCCGACCTCGGACGCTGGCTGATCCTGCTCGCCCTGTTTCCCGCCCTCGTCCTGTTCCGCAGGAGCGCCTGATGAGCACGGCGCGTCTCTCCCTGTCCGATCGTCTTCCTCTCCTCCGGCATTGGACCGGCTGGGCGAGGATCGCCGGCGTCACTCTGGCCGGTGCCGGCATTCTCGGCCTCACCCTGGTCTCCGAGCCGCGCACGACGCTCGGTCGCAGCCTGATGAGCCTCGACCTGCCCGGTGCCGCCGCCACCATTCTTGCCGATCCGGCCTGGCGCGGCCCCGCGCTCTACGAGGCGGGTCGCTACGAGGAGGCCATCGCCATCTTCCGGAACGGCGGCCGGCGCAACGCCTACAATCTCGCCAATGCGCTCGCGCGTTCCGGCGACTACCAGGGCGCCATCGACGCCTACGACGTCGCCCTGCAATACAACCCGCGCGATGCGGATGCGCAGGCCAACCGCTCACTCGTCGCGCGTCTCGTCGCCGAGGGGCCGGGCGATCCGGGCAAGGGCGGCGGCCTCGCCAATGCCACGGCGACGGTGGGCTCGCGCTACAACAAGACCTCGAACCAGGACCCGAACGACGACATGAAGGCCTCCTCCGTCGGTGAGGGACTGGCCGGCAACAAGGAGGGGGGCACCTCCTCCTCGACGCCGGGCAACAGCAAGGTGGCGCGGCGCGGCAAGGCCGAGCAGCAATCGGTCGATTCCGGCAAAGGGGAAGCGAGGGGCTCGGCCAGCGATGCCGCCGGTCGTGGACGCACGGGCGCCGGTTCCGCCATGGTCGCCGCCGCTCCGGAACGCGAGGTGCGGCGCGTGACGAAGAGTTTCGAGGCGCACGAAATCCGCCCCGACCGCCTCTGGCTCCAGACCCTGCCCGACGATCCGGGCCGGTATCTCAAGCTGCGCCTGAAAGCCGAGCAGGCGGTGCGTGTGGAAGCGGGCACGGCGGTCCCGGCGGGAAGCAACCCATGGTGATTGGCGTGTATCGCTCGGATACCAACCCTCCCCCCTTTGCGGGGGAGGGTGCCTGCGGAGCAGGCAGGAGAGGGGGCGACCGCCCCGGAACCGGCGCTCCCCTCTCCCGACCCGCTTCGCGGGCCACCCTCCCCCGCAGAGGGGGGAGGGATCACGGACGGCGCGGCGTCCTCATGCTCGGCGCGTTCCTGCTCCTCGCCGCTCCGGCCCATGCCGAAATCTCCCCCGGCGACCTCACCCTGACGGTGACGCCGGAGCTCAACGGAAACGCGGCGCCGTTCTCGCGAGAGATGGTGCTGCTCCACATTCGCGGCGTCTACCGGCAGGCGATCCTGCTGGAGGAGGTGGTCCAGCCGTCGCTGGCGAATTTCAGCTGGACCCAGCTCGGTCGCGACACCTGGTCGAAGACCCGCCTGCCGGACGGACAGGTGGCGGTGGCCTTCGACCGCACCATCGCGATCTTCCCGCACCATCCGGGCGATTTCACCATCGACCCGTTCATCCACCGCCTCACCATCAACGATGGCGGCACCCGCAAGGTGGTGGACGTTCCCTCCGTCCCGGTCTCGCTGCCCGTCGCCACCTGGACGAAACCGGTGGGCGGTCCGGACGTGAAGGAGCCGTGGTGGCTGCCGGCGCGGGACGTGACCATCACCGATTCCTGGAGCCCCGACCCCGAAACGGTGAAGATCGGCGAGACCACGAGACGCATCGTCACCCTGGAGGCGCAGGGGCTGGTGGCCGAAGGGCTGCCACCGCGGCCAGTGATGCGCACACGCGGCATCCTCACCTTCGCGGGGCCCGTGACCCGCGAGACCATCATCACCCCGACGGGGCCGGTGGCGCGGGCGACCTATCAATGGGACGTGCGCCCCGCCGTCACCGAAATCGTCCCGCTCGATGCCATCACCATTTCCTGGTTCGACACCGTCTCGCGGACCCTGCGCGAGGCGGAAATCCCGGCCCGGCAGATCGGCGGAGGCCTGCCCGATCGGGACGAGGATGCCAAACCCGTGGCTCCGGCCTCGCCGATGGTGGTAGCGGCTGCGGCCGTGGGCGCCTTCGGGTTCGGCCTTGCCCTCATCGGCTTTGGCATTCCGAGGCGCTCTCGGACCCTGCGCCTCGACCGTGCGACACGCCGCGAGCTCACACGTTACGCGGAGGCGAGCGATGGACCGGGTTTCCGCGCCGCCCTCGACCCGGTCTTCGAGCGCCAACCCGACCTCGCGCGCCTCTGGCGCTCCACTCCCGTCATCGCTGAGGCGCTCTCGGCCCTCGACGCGTCGCTCTATGGCCGAGCCGAGGAAGCGAAGCCGGACCTGGCTCGATTAGCCGGCAACCTGTCGAAGCCGTTCAAGATCGACAGGCCTTCCGCCGAGCCGGTCACCCGGTTGGCGGATCTCGATGGTCGGGCTTTGCGGCGGTAACCTTTCGTTCACCCTGTTCTGAGAATTTCGACCCTCGTCCAGGGACGGTGAGTTGGGCGGTGAACGCCCATCGACAGGGCTTCCGGCGACGGGAGCACGCAGCGGGATGACATGAGCCGAGGGCGCGAGACAGCAGGAGGCCATGCCGCGAGGGTGGTGATCGCGGCGAGTTTCGTCGTGACAGGCCTCGTCGCGTCCGTCTTGTGCGGCCCGGCCCGGGCCGCCGACGCGCGGGAGCGCTGGTCCACCCCCTACGGCGTGGAGGCCAACCGCCCTGTCCCGGGAGCCGAGCCGCCGCCGCGTTACTTCCCGCGCGCGGACGAGGACAGCACGCCGCGACGGGAGCGTGCGAGACCCCGACGGGTCGCCTGTATCCCGAGAAGCGTGCCCATCCCCACCGACGCGCCGGACGATCCGAGCTATGTCGGATCGACCTACGGGCTCGGGAAACCGAGCTATTACGGCTTCAAGCCGGCGCTGGGCGTGGACGATCCCTTCGGCCGGTCCCTGCTGCCCTATTGCAACTGACCTCTGCCGCTCGCGGCATCTGGCTTTCAGGCGCCGAGTTGGGATAGTCGAAGGCCTATCGACGTCCCTCAGAGCCCTGCGAAGAGCCCCGATGAGCAGCCAAGCCTCGCCCGTCACCCCGGTCCGGTTCGACGCGGTGGATACCATGCGGGCCTGCATCCGCGCCTGGAAAGCGGCGGGCGACCGTGTCGTCCTCGTGCCCACCATGGGTGCCCTGCACCAGGGTCACCTCTCCCTCGTGAGCCGGGCGCGGGAACTGGGGGAGCGGGTCGTCGTCAGCATCTTCGTCAACCCGACGCAGTTCGGGCCGAGCGAGGATTTCTCGCGCTATCCGCGCGACACCGAGGCCGATCTCGCGCTCCTGTCGGAGGCGGGCGTCGATGCCGCCTACTGTCCCACCGTGGAGACGATGTATCCGGCGGATTTCTCCACCAGCCTCACGGTGGCGGGCATCAGCGAGGGCTTGTGCGGCGCTTTTCGGCCGGGCCATTTCTCCGGCGTCGCCACGGTGGTGACGAAGCTCGTCAATCAGGTCCAGCCCGATACCGCCCTGTTCGGCGAGAAGGACTTCCAGCAATTGCAGGTCATCCGCCGCGCGGTGCGCGACCTCGACATCCCCGTCGCCATCGGCGGCGTGCCGACGCTGCGGGAGGAGGACGGCCTCGCCCTCTCCTCGCGCAACCGCTACCTCGATGCGGACGAGCGGCGGATCGCACCCCTTCTCCACCGCGAGCTGGTGACCATCGCCGAAGGGTTGAGAGCGGGAAACGCGGCCTCGGCGCTCGTCTCCGCCTCGACCGAACGGCTGATCGAGGCCGGGTTCAGCACGGTCCAGTATCTCAGCGTGTGCGATGCGGACACGCTGGCCCCGGTGGAACACGCCACGGGACCGACCCGCATCCTGGTCGCCGCCTATCTCGGCTCGACGCGGCTCATCGACAACGTCGCCGTTTGACGGGACCGGAGGGTCAGTGGCGCGGCCGGTCCAGACGGTGAGCCATGAAGAAGTCGACCATCGCCCGTGACGCATCCGGGCCGCGCGGATCGGTGTAGCTGCCCGCCGGGTCGCCACCCGACCAGGAATGGCCGAGGCCGCGCACCAACCAGCTTTCCACCACGACCCGATCGGACGCGTCGGCATAGCGCGTGCGGATATAGGCCAGGCCGCCGGGGCCGGTTCCATCCGATACGGACGGCTGCAGGGCCTCGACGCCGGCTTGGATGAGAACATGATCGCCGTTGCGCGGATGGACGGTGCCGTCACTCTCGCCATGGACCATGATGGTCGGCACCCGCGCGGTCTCCGCCGGCGGGACCACTACGGACCCCGACGGCCCGAGACGCATGGTCGTCAGTGCCGAGGAGATGTCACCGGCGCAACCCGCGGCGAGACCCGAATGCACGCCGACGGCGGCATAGAGGTCGGGATAGGCCAGGGCGATGTTGGCGGCGGCGGCGCCACCGGCCGAGAGGCCTGCAATATACACCCTGCGCGCATCGACCTTGTACTGGCTCATCACCGCGCGGGTGAGACCCGCGATGATCTCGGCCTCACCGGAACCGCGTTCCTGGTCCCCGGGCTGGTACCAGTTCCAGCACCGCTGGCCGTGCGCCCTCATGCTCTGGGCGGGATAGACGACGAGGAATCCCTCCGTCTCGGCCAGACGGTTCATGCCGGTGCCGGCCGCGAAATCGTCCGGCGACTGGGTACAGCCGTGGAGCATGACGAGGAGGGGAGGCTGGGCAACCGTCCTGCTCGGAACGTAAAGCTTGTAGTCGCGTGCGCCCGCATCGTTGGCGAACGCATGCTCGGTGAAAGTCCCCTCGCCGGCGGGAGGAGCCGGGACCTTGCCGTCCCGGAACAGGTTGGTGGGATCGAACCCGGAGAATCCCGACGGCGCCGATCCCGGCGCGACCACGCCCTGACCCGCCTGCCCGGATGGCGACGACAACCCGAACTTCCGAGCCACCTGATCCAAAGCCTCGCGCAGATGGTCCTGCAGGCCCTCCGTCATCGAGCCGGCCTTCGGATGGCCGGGCTTTGCGGCCTCGCCGCCTCCGACCTGGACCATCTGTCCCGACGTCTCGGCATCGTGCCGGCCGAAGAGGCCGCGTTGGATGAGATCGGCTGCTTCCTGCAGGCGTCCTGCCCCCGTCAGTTTGGTCGCTTCGACGAGATCGTCCATACGCGTCCGGTTCGGGTGATCAGCCATCGCATGATCGCTTTCTTGGGTGCTGGGAGAGTGGACGACGGATCCGATCGATGCTGGATACACAGACATCCCGCATCGACGATGGGCTTGATTCGCCTCCGCGCCGACTCGATGTGCAAAGATGTAGGCTGGTTCTATTGCATTGCAATATGTCTTTTATTGCATTGCACCTAACGGGTTTCACTCACCGTCGTTCTCGCTGACGTAGTCGCGCCAGATCGGGCTGGAACCGAGGGTAGCGACGAAAGCCGCGTGCTGACTCACTTCCAAGGGGTCCAAACGGTTGCGCAATCGGCGCGGTTCCACGGCGATGGGTCCGTCGCCCGAGGCGATGGCCCGGGCCGGCTCCGTGGCCTCGACCATGGCGAGGCCGAGGCTCGTCTGCTTGCCGCCGAGGAGTTCGATATAGACCTCGGCCAGGATCTGGGCGTCGAGGAGCGCCCCGTGTTTGGTCCGCCGCGTCGTATCGATCCCGTAGCGGACGCAAAGCGCATCGAGGCTGTTGGAGGCTCCGGTATGCTTGCGGCGCGCCATCTGCAGGGTGTCGACCACCGCCCCCAGGTCGATCTGCGGCGGCCCGCTGTCGCCGAGCCGGGCGAACTCCATGTTGAGGAAGCCCACATCGAAGGGCGCGTTGTGGATCACGAGGGGGGAATCGCCGCAGAAGGCGACGAAATCGTCCACGATCGCCGAGAAGACGGGTTTGTCGGCCAGAAACGCGTCGGAGAGACCGTGGACGCCGAACGCGCCCTGCGAGACCGGCCGTGTCGGATTGACGTAGCGGTGGAAGGTCACCCCCGTCTGGATGTGGTTGATGAGCTCGACGCAGCCGATTTCGATCAGCCGGTCCCCGTTCTTGGCATCCGTCCCGGTGGTCTCGGTGTCGAGGACGATCTCACGGAGCATGGTGCGGTCCATTCGAGGGAATACGAAGCAAGCGGTCAGGCCGTACCTGCGCCGACGAGGCGTTGGATGAGAGCGTCGACCTGATTTTCGGCATCAGCAAGGCCAAGCCCGGTATCGATGAGGAAGTCTGCCCGGGCGCGCTTGTCGGCATCGGGCAACTGCTTGGCGAGGATCGCGGCGAACGCCGCCTCGGACATGCCGGGGCGAGCCAGCACACGCTGCCGCTGAACCTCGGGATCGGCCGTCACCACCAGAACCGCATCGCATCTGTCTTCCCCACCGGTCTCGAACAGGAGGGGGATGTCGAGGATCACCAGGGAGGCGTCGCCGTGCTCCTCGAGGAAGCGCTGTTCCTCCCCTCGGACGAGGGGATGGATCGCGGCTTCCAGCCGGGCGAGAGAATCGGGCCGGCCGAGCACCTGGTCCCGCAGGCGCGCGCGGTCGACGGAGCCGTCCTCCGCGATGGCGTCGGGGAACAGGCCCGCGATGAGGTGCGCACCCGCTCCCCCCGCCGCGTAGAGACGCCGCACCGCCGCATCCGCGTCATGTATCAGGACGCCGCGCCGGGCGAATAGGGAGGCAGTGGTCGATTTCCCCATGCCGATGGAGCCGGTGAGGCCGAGGATGAACGGCCGGGTCATCGCTTCGCGACCAGATCGGCGACGATGAGGGCACGCAGTTCCGGTGTGACCACCGGACGGGTCCCGAACCAGCGCTCGAAACCCGGCACGGCCTGATGCAGCAGCATGCCGAGTCCGTCGACCACGCGATGCCCCCGCACCGCAGCTGCCGCCAGAAGCGGCGTCTCCAGGGGCGAATAGACGATGTCGGCCACGGCACATTCAGCCGGCAAACGATCCAACTTGATGTCGAGGGGCGGCTTGCCGGTCATACCGAGGGAGGTGGTGTTGACGAGAAGCCGCGCGCCATGAAGGGCGTCGTCGAGCCCGTCCCAGTCGATGGCCTCGACGCGGGACGGGTCGAGCTCCACAATGGCCTCGGACCGCGAGCGCGTGCGGTTGGCAACCCGGATGCGGTTCGCCGGACCGTCGAGAAGGCCCGCGACGACGGCCCGTGCCGCTCCTCCCGCTCCGAGGATCACGACGTCTCGCGCATCGGCGCCGAGCCAGTCCGCCCCGAGGGTCTCGTCGAGATGAGCGGTGAAGCCGGCGGCATCGGTGTTGTCGCCGACGAGACGTCCCTGCCCGTCGAAGGAGAGCGTGTTGACCGCGCCGATCCGCCTGGCCGCCTCCGTCAGCACCTCGGCCCCGGCGAAGGCGGCTTCCTTGTGCGGCAGGGTCACGTTTCCGCCGGCGAACCCGGCAGCCTTCAGGCTGCGCAGGAAGGCCTCGAAATCCTCCGGCGCCACGTCGATCCGCTCATAGGACCCGTCGAGCCCAAGGGTCGAGAGCCAGTGTCCGTGGATCATCGGCGACCGAGAATGGGCGATCGGATGACCGACGACGAAGGCTTTGATCATGAAGGGGTCTCGCGCGGCGTTCGGGATCAGAAAGCAAGGCAGCCATGGCTGCGCAACCGGTCGAGCAATCCGGTCAGCGGGAGGCCGAGGATCGTGGCATGGGCGCCCTCGATGTCCGCGAACAGATGGATGCCGAGGCCTTCCAGCTGGTATCCCCCCACCGTGCCGGTGACACGCTCATGCCCGGCGATCGCCAGATAGGTGTCGATGGCGGACGCGCTCAGGTCCCGCATGGTCAGACGGGCCTCGTCGTGGAGGAGATCCGGCTCCCGTCCCGGTACGATGAGGGCGGCGGCGGAATGTAGGGAATGCCTCCTGTTGGATAGCCGGCTCAGCTGATGTTTCGCCGCGTCGAGGGAGGCGGATTTGTGAAACACCTCCCCCTCGCAGGCGAGAACCTGGTCGGCGGCCAGGACGATCCTGTCTTGGGCCTTTCCCGCGACCGCCCGTGCCTTGGCCACGGCCAGCCGGCGGGCGAGATCGGCGGGAGCGAGGGGGCCTGAATCGGCCTCGATGCCGCGCTCGTCCACATTCGGGACCACGACCTCCACGTCGAGGCCGGCGGCTTCGAGGAGATGCCTGCGCGTCGGCGAACCGGAGGCGAGGACGAGCGGCCGTTCGGGCAGCCAGAGACGGGTCATGACGGATCTCGCTTCGCGTTTCACGCCACGAGGAACTTGAGCCGGTGCTCGCGATGGAGATCGAGGATCGCGGCGGCGGTCTCCTCGATGGACCGCCTCGTGACGTCGATGGTCGGCCAGCGGTGTCGGTTGCAGAGTTTGCGGCAGGCGGCGATCTCGTCGGCGACGGCGTCGCGATCGACATAGAGGGAGGTGTCGTCGGCCTTCAGGCTCAGCAGGCGGTTCTGCCGGATCTGCACGATCCGCTCCGCAGACGCGAGGAGGCCGACCACGAGGGGCTTGCGGGCATTCTCGAGATTGGGCGGCACCGGCATACCCGGCACGAGGGGGAAATTCGCGGTCTTCAGCCCGCGATTGGCCAGATAGATCGCCGTCGGGGTCTTCGAGGTGCGGCTGACGCCCACGAGGATCACGTCGGATTCGTCGATGTCGAAGGGCAGGTTGCCGTCGTCATGGGCGAGGGTGAAGTTCATCGCGTCGATGCGCTTGAAATACTCGGCGTTCAGCATGTGCTGCGCCCCCGGCCGGGCCGTCGTCTCCGCGCCGAGATAGGATTGCAGCAGGGCGTGGACCGGCTGGAGCACGGAGAGGCAGGGCGATCCGGTCTCGCGGCAGGCCGCCTCCAGCCGCTCGGTGAGGTCGTGCCCGACGAGGGTGTAGAGGACGAGGCCCGGCGCCGCCTCGATCTCGGAGATCACCCGTTCGAGCTGGGCCGAGGATCGCACCAGCGGATAGACATGCTCGATGGCCGAGACGCCCTCGTACTGGGCGGCAGCGGCGCGACCCACATTGATGAGGGTCTCGCCGGTGGAATCCGACACGAGATGGAGGTGGAAGTAGCTGCGACTCATCGGAAATTCCCATCCCAGGCCGGCGGACGGGCGTAAGGGATCTCCGGGTTATCCACCACACCTGACGGCCGGAGTCGACAGGTGGGGATAAAGCACCCCTGTCCGGGCCGGGGGCGGAACCTTCCCCCGCGTTGTCGACTCTCGCGTCAACATGCAGAACGACGACCCTCGCCCCGATCCCGATTTGGGAGATTCAGGGAGGGTTCGGGCACGGGGGACCCATCACGGCGCGCAAGTCGCTGATTAGACTTCCCGTTCTCGAAAGTTAGCGCGAACCCGTTAAAGCCCCGTTAACGGCGGTCGCGCGGGGATGGGGTGTGGACAAGTTCGCGGTCCCGTCATCCCCCGTCTAAAAGAAAAAACAGAGTCCTAGAATCTCTCTTTTCTTATTAGATAGACGGGACGGGGACAGGGATTTTCGGCCACCCCCAGAGGCTCTCGCAGGGAAGAGAGCTTTCGGAAGGGGGCATCGGAGAAGCGGGGACGTCCTGCGGTAAAACAACGTCCCTCGGCAAAACATCTTCCCGAGACGGGGCAGGGAGGTCATAGCTCTGTTCCAAGGGGAGGGTACCTTCCCATCAAGATGGACCGGGCGGATACGCGGATGACTCGACGTGACGGCACCGATCGTGCGCTGCTTCAGGTTCTCGACGGCAAGCCGTCCCGGATTCCTCCCGCCTGGATGATGCGGCAGGCCGGGCGCTACCTTCCGGAATATCGCGAGGTCAGGGCGAAGGCCGGCTCCTTTCTCGACCTCTGCTACAATCCGGACTTCGCCACCGAGGTGACCCTGCAGCCGATCCGGCGGTTCGGCTTCGACGCGGCGATCCTCTTCTCCGACATCCTCGTCGTGCCGGACGCCCTCGGGCAGAATGTCCGCTTCGTCGAAGGGGAAGGCCCGCGTCTCGACCCGGTCCATGGCCGGGACGAATTCGCCCGCCTGAAACAGGCCGACGATCCGAGCATCTTCCAGCACCTGGAGCCGGTCTTCGAGACCGTGCGGCGCCTGCGCTCCGAATTGCCGGCCGAGACGACGCTTCTCGGGTTCTGCGGCGGTCCCTGGACGGTGGCGAGCTACATGATCGGCGGACGCGGCACACCTGATCTCGCTCCCGCCCGCGCGCTCGCCGATACCGAGACCGCCCTGGTGGAAGCACTGATCGACCGCCTTGTCTCGGTGCAGATCGAGTACCTGTCGCGCCAGCTCGAAGCCGGCGCCGATGCGGTCCAGATCTTCGAATCCCATGCGGGCTCGCTGCCGCGGGCGCCGGGCGCCACGGCGGACGCCCTCCAGCATTGGAGTTTTGCTCCCATCGCCCGCATCGTCGATGGGGTCAGGGCACGTGTGCCGGGCGCGAAGATCATCGTCTTCGCCCGGGGCTCGGGCCTCGAAGGCCATGCCCGCGTGATGGCGGAGACCGGCGCGGACGCCGTCGGGGTCGATTGGAGCGTTGACCTGAAGGCCCTGCGCGGTGCCGTCACACCGCGCACGGTGACCCAGGGCAACATCCACCCCGAAACGCTGATCGAGGGCGGTGAGGCCCTCGACGTGGCCGTGGACGGGGTGCTCGAGGCGACGGAGGGGCTGCCGCACATTTTCAACCTCGGCCACGGCATCACCCCGCAGACGCCGATCGCCCATGTGGAGCAGATGCTCGCCAGATTGCGGCGCTGACCTCGGACCATGGCCGACACGCTCTATCCCTGGATCAAGGCGATTCACGTCATCGCCGTCATCTCCTGGATGGCGGGGCTACTCTACCTGCCGCGCCTCTTCGTCTACCACGCGTCCCTGCCCGAGGGGCCGGCCTCCTCGGCCCAGTCCGAGACGTTCAAGGTCATGGAACGCCGCCTGATGAAGGCGATCATGAACCCGGCCATGATCGTCACCTGGCTGCTCGGCCTGTTCCTCGTCTGGCAGAGCGGATTCTACGCATCGGGCTGGATGCAGGCGAAGTTCGCCCTGGTGCTCGCCATGAGCGGCTGCCACGGCTGGTTCTCGCGGATGGTCAAGGATTTTGCGGCCGACCGGAACGTGCGGAATCACCGTTTCTACCGAATGGTCAACGAGGTTCCGACGCTCCTCATGGTGGCCATCGTCATCCTCGTCATCGTCAAGCCGGGATTCGGGTCATGATCGCATCGCATCGCTTCCGGGTCTGGTGGGGTGCCGCCGCGATGATACTGGCCGCATCCGGCGCCGAGGCCGCGAGCTTCCCGTGCGAGAAGGCGGAAACGCCCGACGAGAAGGCGATCTGCGGCCATCTTCCCCTCAACGACCTCGACGTGGAGATGGCGGTCCGGTTCGAGATCCTGCGCGGGCTCCTGCCCATGGGCGGCAACGCCAAGCTGCGCGACGACCAGGAAGCCTGGCTGCAGGAACGGCGCAGCTGCGCGGCGGACGTCACCTGCCTGACCAAGGCCTACGAGGCCCGCCTGAAGACCCTGCGCGGCGTCTTTTCGGAGTTCGCCAAGCAGGGGCCGCTTTAGAATGCCGCCCAACACTCCCGGTCCCGGTCAGTGCTCGCCCACGGCATGACGGCGCAGCAAGAGCTTCGTGAGAGACACCGAGTGGAATGGCTGGAGCCGTGGGAGTCGGTGGAACCGGTACGAACGGATGACCCCTTCGCCTTCGGCCGGGGCTGGGAAGCCGAACTCCGCAAGGAGGTCGTGCCGGGGCACGTCCTCCACGGCCTGGCGGTCACCTTGATCGCCCGTCGATACGATCGGGACGACGCACTTTTTCAGATGCAGGACGGAAGGGTCGCGCAGGTTCACCTGACATGGAAACAGGCGCCGGAGCTCGACCCGCGCTGGCCGGAAACCGTCATCTACCCCTCGTTGCAGGCCTGGGCGGATACGGGCCAGCGCCGTGACCATGACGAATGGCTCGCCGACAACGGCCAATGACCGCCTTCAGCGGAGCCGAACCCGGATCCCTCCTGGTGTCGTCGTCGGCCGGGCCTCAGCCCAGCCGCGTGAGCAGGCGGTCGATCAGCGGGTTGTCCGGGCCGAAGGCGTAGTCGATCCGCCTGACGCTGACCGCGCTCGCTCCCGATTTCACGAGATCGTCCACGAGGTCGAACGTGGCGTCCACCGGACAGTGGAGCACGATCTCGGCGCTCCGGTTTTCCGGCACGCCGTAGGGCAACTGCGCATCGTGCAGGGCGCTGATCCCGGCGAGATCGAGATCGCCGTCGGCCGGCATCGCCGCACGGATCTCGCGGGTGAGGCGCGCGCGCTCCTCCGCCGCGATCCGACCGAGCACGGTGCGCAACGCCTTCTTCTGGCTTTGGCCCCAGGGCGCCGTCAGCGAGGCGACGAGATTGGCCTCCGAGCGCAGGATGATGCCGTCGTCGAGGATCTTGAGGGCGTTGGCGGCGAGCGTCGCCCCCGTGGTGGTGATGTCGACGATGATCTCCGCCGAGCCCGAGGCGGGCGCACCTTCCGTGGCGCCGAGGCTCTCCACGATGCGGTAATCGGCGACGCCGTGCTCGGCGAAGAAGCGCCGGGTCAGGTTCACGTATTTCGTGGCGATACGCAGGCGGCGCCCGTGGCGGATGCGGAGTTCGGCCGCGACCTCGTCGAGATCGGTCATGGCGCGGACGTCGATCCAGGCCTGCGGCACCGCGACGACGACGGTGGCCTGCCCGAAGCCGAGCGGCGTCAGCAACTCGACCTGGCCCCGCGCATCGGGAAGGCTCTCGCGGATCAGATCCTCGCCGGTGACGCCGAGATGGGCGCTGCCGCTGGCGAGCTGGTTGGCGATCTCGGAAGCCGAGAGGTAGCGCACCTCCACATCCGGCACGCCGACGAGCTTGCCGCGATAGTCGCGGGCGCCCGCCCCTTGGGCGAGTTTCAATCCCGCCCGCGCGAAGAAGGCCGAGGCGTTCTCCTGAAGGCGGCCTTTCGAGGGGACGGCGAGGACGAGAGGGCCGTCGACCGCGCCTTGCGAAGCCTGGGAAGTCGGAACGGTCTCAGCCACGGGACGATCCTTCCGACGTGAGGACACGGGACAGCCAGACGGCGCAGCCCACGGCCGGGATCGGCGTGGGGCTGCCCAGATGCTGGAGCAGGCCGTCGTAGCGGCCGCCGCCGACGAGGGGAGCTGTCCCCTGCCCCCGCGTCACCTCGAAGATGAAGCCGGTATAATAATCGAGGTTGCGGGCGAAGCTCCCTGAAAACCGGAACCGCTCCACGTCGAGACCGCGCGCGGCGATGAAGCCGGTCCGCTCCTCGAACAGGGAGAGGGCGGCCTCCAGCGGCGCGTAGGTGATGCCCGCCGAGGCGGCGAGCTCCCGCATGGAGTTGGCGGCCTGATCCGGATCGCCCGAAATGGCGCGGTAGCGCTCGACGACGGCGCGGTTCTCGGCGTTGAGCCCGGCGCCGCCATTGGCCCGTGCCGAGGCCTTGGCGAGGAAGCGTTCCGCGATCTCGCCGGCGCTGCGTCCGCCTACGCGGGAGATACCGGCGATGGACAACACGTCCTCGACGAAGGCGCGCACGCCTTTGGGATCCTGGCCCTGGATCGCCGCCAGCAACCCGGCATGCGGGTCTTCCACGCTCGCGACGGTGGTGACGTCGTCCAGCGAGCGGCCCGCCGCGAGTGCCCGCAACGTCCGCCGCTTGGCGGCGGGCGGCACGCCGAGCCCGTCGAGCAGTGCGTCGATGACGCCCATGTCGCCGAGCCTCACCGAGACCTCACCGGCTCCGAGCAGGTCGAGGCCTTCGAGGGCGAGGCCGAGCACTTCGGCGTCCGCCGCCGGGATGTCGGTGCGGCCGATGGATTCGATGCCGGCCTGGAGGAACTCCTCCGCCTCGCCGGAGCCGAGCCGGAAGACCGGGCCGAGATAGCTGTAATCGGCGGTGGCGCCCACGCCCCGCGCCAGATGCTGGCGGCAGACCGGAATGGTGAATTCCGGCCGCAGGCAGAGTTCCGCGCCCGCCGCGTCCTGCGTCACGAAGATGCGCCGGCGAATGTCCTCGCCGGAGAGTTCGAGGAACGGCTCCACCGGCTGGAGCACGGCGGGCGTCACCGGGCCGTAGCCGCCTTGCGAGAAATGCGCGAGGAGCCGCGTTCCCTCATCCGCTCGCACGGTGTCGATCGGATCGACTGCCTCCGGTCTCGTCATGGTTCACCCGCCGCCTGATGCCGCGTCCTTTATCAACCGCGTCCGCTCTTGGCGACCATCAACCGCATCCGCTTTCGACGAACGGATCCTGCGGCTTTTCAGAGCCAGCCCTGAAGCTCGCGGCGGACCACGTTCTCGATCACCTTCATCCCGAGATCGCTGTCGTTGAGGCAGGGGATGTAGGCGAAGCGCTCGCCGCCATTGTCCTCGAAATAATGGCGGTTCTCGCCGTCGAGCTCCTCCAGGGTCTCGAGGCAGTCGGCGGTGAAGCCCGGCGCCACGATGGCCATGCGCTTCACGCCGGATTTGGCGAGGGTCTGCACGGTCTCGTCGGTATAGGGCTTGAGCCATTCCTCGTTGCCGAAGCGCGACTGGAAGGTCGTGCGCATCCGTTCCGTCGAGAAGCCCAGGGCCTCGCGGATGAGGCGGCCCGTCTTCACGCACTGGCAATGGTAGGGATCGCCCTTGAGGAGGTAGCTCTTCGGCACCCCGTGGAACGAGGTGAGGATCACCTCCGGCTCGAAATCGAGCTTGGCGAGGCCCTCGCGGATCGAGGTGGCCATGGCCTCGATATAGACGGGGTCGTCGTGATACGGCGCCGAGACTCGGACGGTCGGCTGCCAGCGCATCTGCATCAGCGCCTTGAAGGCCTGGTCGCAGGCCGTGGCCGAGGTGGCGGCGGCATATTGCGGGTAGAGCGGCACCAGCAGGATGCGGTCGCAGCCCTGGTCGAGCAGCGCCTGGATGCGCAGGGACACTTCCGGCTTGCCGTAGCGCATGGCCCAGTCGACCACCACCGAATCACCCATCGCCGCCTGCAGTCGCTCGGACTGCCCGCGGGTGATGGTCTTGAGCGGACCCTCGTTGCGCTCGTTGTTCCACACGCTGGCATAATCCCGACCCTTCGGGCCGGGACGCTTCGTGAGGATGATGAGGTTGAGGATAGGCCACCAGATCAGACGCGGCACCTCGATGACGCGCCGGTCGGACAGGAACTCCTTGAGATAGCGGCGCATGGGCCAATAGCTCGTGCCCTCCGGCGTGCCGAGGTTCATCAGGAGCACGCCGACCCGGCCCCAGCGCACGGGCGGGTGGTCGGAGGGCAGGCTGGCGGTCGCGGAGGAGCTGGTCTGCAACGGCTTGATGTCCTTGAGGGACGTCGGTTCGACGCGTTCGTTCATCGGGTTCCCGAGCGCCCCGGCAGGGCGCGGTTTGTCAAAGCGGTCTTCGTGGCGCAGTTGTCTGGCGCAGCATATCTATCTAGAGCACGAGACCTGCCAGCGACCATCTCGTCAATGAAGGCGCGACATGCCGTCTCCCCGGTACTTCTTCAACCACTTCATGCCGTTCACCGGCTACCCCTATAAGGGGGGACCGACGGTCTGCAATCTGTGCGGATCGGCCGAGACCGTGACGGTGGCCGAGACCGACCGGCGGCTTAAGACGCTGAAATCCGTCGCCTGCGTGCAGTGCGGCCTGATTCGCACCGACCCGATGCCGACGCCGGACGAGCTGGCGCATTATTACGCCCATGCCTACCGGGCCGATTACCAGCTCGCCTTCGCCGGCGGACCGCCGCGCCACCACCTGAACCGCTCGGCCCGCGAGGCGACCTTCCGCGCCGACCTGCTGGCGCCGAAGCTGAAGCCCGGCGCGCGGGTTCTCGATTTCGGCTCGGGCTCGGGCGAGTTCCTGGCCGCGGCCCGCGCCAAGGGCTGCGTGGCCATCGGCATCGAGCCCGGCCGCGACTATGCCGCCTATGCCCGCGAGCATCACAAGGTCGAGGTTCTGGACGACGCCGACGACGGACGCTTCCCCGCCGGGCATTTCGACGTGATCTCGACCCATCACGTGTTCGAGCACCTGCGCGATCCGGCCGTGGTGATGGAGCGCCTGTCGCGCTGGCTGAAGCCCGACGGCGTCATCTACGCGGCGGTGCCCAACATGGCCGCCACCGGCAAGCCGCCCCACGAGCGTTTCCACTTCGCCCATGTCCACGGCTTCGTGCGCGAGACCTTCGACCTCAACGCCCGCCGGGCCGGCCTCGTCCCGCATCCCGAATATTGGCGCGAGGACACCACCGTGGTCTACCGCAAGACCGACGCCCCCGTGGGCGAACTCGCCAATCCCGGTCTCGCCGAGCGTCTCGTCGTCGAGCTCAAGGGCACGCCGGCCGCCGCCTATCTCGTCTCCGGCGCCTGGATCTGGCCGATGCTCCGCCGCAACGCCAAGGCGGTGCGCGACGGTTTCGCCTCTCGCTGAGGTCCGCGTTCGGGCCTGACGCCGGAACGCGAGGGCCGATGTTGCATCGGCTTCATCGATCGCGTCCACACTGGCTCTAGCCGGAATCTCGATCGCCCGGCCCTTCGGAGACCTGTCGCGATGCCTCGTCCTACCCGTCGTCAGACCCTGAGCCTCGGTCTCGGGGCGGGTCTCGCGGCAGGTTTGGCCGCGCCCGCCGGTGCCGGGGAGATCGAACCGACTTTCACGCTCCTCCTCGTCAACGACATCTACCTGATGTCCGAGGTCGACGGTCGCGGCGGCTTCGCCCGGCTCAACGCGGTGGTGAAGTCCGAGCGGGCGCGCGGCGTGCCGGTGCTCTACGCCCATGCCGGTGACACCCTCTCCCCCTCGCTGATGTCGGGGTTCGACCGCGGCGCGCATATCGTCGAGCTTCTCAACATCGCGCCGCCCGACGTGTTCGTGCCGGGCAACCACGAATTCGATTTCGGCCCCACCATCTTCGCCCAGCGCATGGGCGAGGCGGCCTTCCCGGTCTTCGCCGCCAACCTGCGCGGTGCGGACGGCAAGCCCCTCGCGGGCCTCCGCGACAGGATGGTGGTGACGCTCGGCGGGATCCGGGTCGGCCTCGTCGGCATCACCCTCGCCAGCACGCCGGAAAAATCGCAATCCGGCGATCTCGTCTTCGGTCCCGAGATCGAGACGCTGCGCGCGGCGGCCCAGGCCCTTCGCGACGAGGGGGCCGAGCTCATCGTCGGCGTCTGCCATACGGCCCGCGTCACCGACGAGGCGATCGTGGCGGCGCGGATCGTCGACATCCTGCTCTCGGGCCACGACCACGACCTCATCGTGCAGTATGACGGTCGCAGCCTCCTGGCCGAATCGAGTTTCGACGCCCGCTACGTCACCGCCATCGACATCGCCGTGACGGTGAAGGGAACGGGCAAGACCCGGACCCTGTCCTGGCACCCGACCTTCCGCATCCACGATACCGCCGACGTCACGCCGGACCCCGAGACCCTCGCCGTGACGCAGCGGCTCGAGGCGCGACTGGCGAAGGAACTCGACGTGCCGGTGGGGACGATCAGCGCGCCCCTCGACAGCCGCATCTCGACCGTGCGCCTCCGCGAAGGCAGTTTCGGCAACCTCGTCGGCGATGCGCTGCGCGCGGCCACGGGGGCGGAGATCGCCATCACCAATGGCGGCGGCATTCGCGGCAACCGGCTCTATCCGGCCGGCACCGTGCTGACCCGGCGCGACATCCTCACCGAGCTTCCCTTCGGCAACTCCACGGTTCTGGTCTCGCTGACGGGCGCCCAGGTGCGGACCCTGCTGGAATCGGCCCTCGCCGATCTCGGCCGCCCGGCGGGTCGTTTCCCGCAGGTCTCGGGTCTCGTCGTCACCGTCGATCCGGGGGCGAATGCGGGACACCGGATTCAGTCCATTCTCGTGGACGGACAGCCCCTCGACGAGACGCGCACCTATACGGTGGCCTCCAACAATTTCCTCTACGATGGCGGCAACGGCTACGGCCTCCTCGCCGACGGGCGCACCCTCATCGGCGCCACGGACGGCAAGCTCGTCGCCAACGAGGTCATGGCCTATATCGCCCGGCATGACCCGCTCTCCGTCCCCGATGGCGGCCGAATCGTGATCCGGTGACGGCGCCCGGCCCGCTGAGCCTGGCCCTCGACGAGTTCCGCGCCACGGGCTCGTCCTGGCTGACGCTGCCCTTCTTCTCCAATGGGGCGGCGGATGCGGTCTGTGCGCGCGTCGACGAGCGGATTGCGCAAGGGGCGAGCGTCCTGCCCTCCCCCGATGCGGTCTTCCGTGCCCTCACGCTGACGCCGCTGGAAGCGGTGAAAGCCGTCATCCTCGGGCAGGACCCCTACCCGACGCCGGGCGATGCCAATGGCCTCGCCTTCTCCTATGTCGGTCCCCGTCGGCTTCCCGCTTCCCTCAAGGTGATCCTCGCTGAACTGCCGGGCACGACGGCGAGCGGCGATCTCACGCCCTGGGCGAGACGGGGCGTGCTGCTCCTGAACTCGGCCCTCACCGTGGAGGCCGGCAAGTCCGGCGCGCATCTGCGCTACGGCTGGTCCGCCCTCACCGACGACGCCGTGAAGGCCGTCTCGGCCCGTCCGACGCCCGCGATCTTCCTGCTCTGGGGGGCGCAGGCCCGCGCGCGGGCGGCCCTCATCGACCGCGAACGATGCGGGGTGATCGAGACCGGGCATCCCTCTCCCCTCAACCGCCTGCGGGATTTCTCGGGCACGCGGCCCTTCGACGAGGCCAATGCCTGGCTGGCGGGCCGGGGCCTTTCCCCCATCGACTGGTCGCTCGGTTGACGCGGTGAAACGGTCGCTTTGACAGGACGGCACGGCGGTCTATCTCGGATGGGCAGCATAAGCGGAACGTAAGAATCCGCGCCGCCCCAAGAACGCTTCCGAGGAAACGCCGTCCATGCGCCTGAAACCCGTTCTCACCCTGTGCCTTGCGGCCGGCCTGCTCGCACCGACCCTTGCACAGGCCCAGATCCGCAACGCGCCTCCGCCCCGTGCCCTGGAATTCGCCGCCTACATCTTCGCTGCCGCCAATGTCTGCGGCTACCAGATCGGCGTCGAACAATTCGATGCCCTGCTCCAGAAGCAGAATGTCAGCGCCGCCGATGTCGGCCCGCGCGGACCTTTCGGCAACAAGGTCCAGACGATCTTCGCGCTGATGTCGAATCAGATGCAGCTGAACCGGGAGCAGGCCTGCCTGGCCGTCGCCGGCGAATACGGCCCCGAGGGCAATGTCGTGAAGAACGTGCTGCTTCCCATGGGCACGGCCTCCCCACCCGCCGAAGCGACACCTCCGGCCGAGCCCAAACCGGCGCAGTAGACCCCGCCATTCCGTGCACGCATCGGGACACATTCGCGTTCCGGTGCGGGATCGCCTATATCGGACCGATTCCAAGTCCGAAGGTTGAGTGATCCATGGCGACGGCGTCGGTCGACACCGCCGGCCGCGACGAAAGCGTCGTGGCCGCAATCGAGAAGCTACCCGAGTTCCAGCCGGACGCCGTTCCGCCGGGCCGCTCGTCCCTCATCGGCCTCACCCGCGAGGAGTTGAAGGGGCGTCTGGCCGCCATCGGCGTGTCGGAGCGCGAGCAGCGCATGCGCTCGGGCCAGCTCTGGCACTGGCTCAACGCGCGCGGCGCCACCGATTTCGACCAGATGACCAATGTCGGCAAGGGGCTGAAGGCCGATCTGGCGCGGGCCTACACCCTGGAGCGGCCGGAGGTCGTCACCGAGCAGATTTCCCGCGACGGCACCCGCAAATGGCTGCTGCGCATGGCGCCCACCGGCAAGCACGACCACAATCGCGGCGCCGAGATCGAGTGCGTCTACATTCCCGGCCGTGGGCGCGGCACCCTCTGCGTCTCGTCTCAGGTCGGCTGCACCCTCACCTGCAGCTTCTGCCACACGGGCACGCAGCGCCTCGTGCGCAACCTGACCGCCGCCGAGATCACCGCGCAGGTGGTGGTGGCCCGCGACCGGCTGAACGATTGGGTCGGCCAGAACCCGGTGGCCGCCGGCGAGGACGAGACCCGCCGCGCCGTTACGAACATCGTCTTCATGGGCATGGGCGAACCCCTCTACAACATCGACAACGTCATCGATTCGGTGGGCGTGATGTCCGACCAGGAGGGCCTCGGCCTCTCCCGTCGGCGCATCACCGTCTCGACCTCCGGCGTCGTCCCGCAGATGCAGCGGCTCGGTGAGGAGGCCCACGCCATGCTGGCGATCTCGCTCCACGCGGTGCGCGACGACCTGCGCGACACCCTTGTGCCCCTGAATCGCAAATATCCCCTGGCCGAACTGCTCGCGGCCTGCCGCCACTATCCCGGCCTCAACAATGCCCGCCGCATCACCTTCGAATACGTGATGCTGAAGGGCGTCAACGATTCCGATGCGGATGCACGCGAACTGGTGCGGCTGCTCAAGGGCATCCCGGCCAAGATCAACCTGATCCCGTTCAACCCCTGGCCCGGCAGCATCTACGAATGCTCCGACTGGGAGCGGATCGAGCAATTCTCCGAGATCGTCTATGAGGCCGGCTACGCCTCGCCGGTGCGGACGCCGCGCGGCCGCGACATCCTCGCCGCCTGCGGCCAGCTCAAGAGCGAGACCGAGAAGCTGCGCGCCCGCGCCCGGATGATGCTGGAAGACGGGATCGGCGCCGAGGGCGTCTATGCCGGGGCCGATGACGACGAAGGCTGAGCGCGTCCCATGCGGTTCCTCGGCCGCCTGATCTGGGCGAGCCTCGCCCTGTGCCTCGCCATTCCCTGCGGGGCCCTGGTGCTCGTCCTTGCCATCCTGGTCGATCCTGTCTCCAGCGAGGCGCTGACCCGGCTCGGCCTGTTCGGGTTCCTGCAGGGGATGACCGACCTCGCCTCCGGGATCGGTCCCGACGCGCTGCTTCTCCTTGCCGCCGGCATCGCCCGCGCCGGGTTCGTCCTGCTGGTGCTGCCACCCCTCGCCATGGCGCTCATCGGGGAGGCGATGAACCTGCGCAGCGCTCCGGCCTATGCTGTCGGCACGGGGCTCGCCACCGCCCTCGTGCCGTGGCTGATGCGGGGCGCGCCCGCCTCCCTCGCCGCCCACAACCTCGCCGTCGAGGGACGGGTGACCGCCCTGCTTTTCCTTGCCGGAGCGGCCGCCGGGCTGGTCTATGGCTGGATCGCCATACGCGACCGGCCCGTGGGGGGCTGAACGGGCACCGCTGCCGCTGCGTTGGCCTGCGACGGGCATCGGCGCAGGATGCCGTGGGAGAGCCTCGCATGACGGATTGGGCATGACCGGACATCGCTTCAGCCTCGCCCTGGCGCTTCTCACGATGCTGTCTGGACCGGCCCTCGCCCAGGCGGCCCCGGAACTGCCGCCGATCCCCTCCGACGACGCCCGCATCCTCCCCGTCCTCGGGACCCACGGCATGGTCTCATCGCAGGACGCCCTGGCGACCCGCGTCGGTGTCGCGATCCTGAAAGGCGGGGGCAATGCCGTCGATGCCGCCGTGGCGGTGGGCTTCGCCCTCGCGGTGACGCTGCCGCAGGCGGGCAATCTCGGCGGCGGCGGGTTCATGCTCGTTCGCCTCGCCGGCACCGGCGAGACCGTGGCCATCGATTTTCGCGAGACGGCACCCGCCGCGGCGACGGCGGACATGTTTCTCGCCGCCGACGGGCAGCCCGATCGCGGCGCCTCCATCCGCACCGGCAAGGCCGTCGGCGTCCCAGGCTCCGTGCGCGGATTGGCCGAGGCTCACCGCCTCTACGGGTCGGGACGCTTCACCCTCGCCGATCTCATTGCCCCGGCCAGGGCTTTGGCCAGGGATGGGATTCCCGTGGAGGGCGGGCTCGCC
>NZ_VRVC01000034.1:0-39393 GCF_008040005.1 Methylobacterium sp. WL19 | reverse complement strand
TGCGCTGGGCCGCCGGCACTTCCGGCGGGGCGAGCACCGTTTCCGGCACCGCGCCGAGATCCGAGACCACCACCGGGGTCCCGAGGGCCTGGGCTTCCACCGCCGAGCGCCCGAAGGCCTCGGGCTCCACGGACGGGACGGCGACCACCGAAGCCGCCCGGAAGGCGGCCGGCATGTCGGTGCAATGGCCGACCCGCAGGACGATGTCGCGGAGGCCGCGTGCCTCGATCAATGTGTCGAGTTCCCGCTCGTAAGCGGAGCGGCCCTGCGGGTCGCCGGCCAGGACGAAGACGACATCGGTGATGCCCCGGTCGCGCAGGAAGGCGGCGGCCTCGATCAGCACGCGCTGACCCTTCCAGGCGGTGAGCCGGGCCGCGAGCAGGACGACGCGCTGGTGCGGCGCCACCCCCCAGAATCGGCGCAGGGCCTCGACGCGGGCGGGCGCCACGGCGCCGGGCGAGAACTGGGCGAGATCGGTGCCGCGATGGACGACCCGGACACGGTCGCCGGCCTGATCGGGGTGAAGCATCCGGATGAGGTCGGCGGTGTAGTGGGAATTGGCGATGACCACGTCGCCGCGCGCCATCACCGAATTGTAGAGCACCTTCACGCCGGTCCGGCCGGAATAGCTGCCGTGATAGGTGGTCACATAAGGAATCTTCAGCCGCCGGGCGGCGCCGAGGGCCACCCAGGCGGGAGCGCGCGAGCGGGCATGGACGATCTGGACCCCCTCGCGCCGGCAAAGGCGCGCGAGGCGCCCGACATTCAGCGCCATGGCAAGGGGATTCTTGGAGGCGGCGGGGAATGGAAGCCAGGTTCCGCCCTTGGCCTGCATCTCGCCGACCAGGCGTCCGCCTTCCGTCGCCACGAGGGCCCGCGCGCCCGCGGAGGCGAGGGCTGCGGCCACATCCACCGTGGTACGCTCGGCCCCACCGGCGTCGAGGGCCGGAATGATCTGCAGCACCGTGGCGCCCGCCAGAGGTTGGGCCTCGTTAGGGAATCCGGCCCCGAATCTTTCCTCGCCGCTCATCGGGCCCATCCTTCCGGAGACGGCAGGATCGACGGAAGATGGTCTTCGAAGGGGCGACGGGACTCGTCTCGTGTTTCGATCATGGTCTCCAGCATCGGGGGCACGCTTTACGGCTCGGTAAACGAAATGCGACTGCATCACAGTCAAATGTCGGTTTTACCGGATAAAAGGGACTACGCATGGACTCAGCGCTCAGCCAGGCCCCGACCTTCATCACCGTGGGCAAGGGAGACGCCGCGCGGCGCATCGCGGTACGCAGCCGCGCGGGAGACGGACCCGCTCTGGTCTGGCTCGGGGGCTTCCGCTCCGATATGGGCGCCACCAAGGCGATGGTCCTCGACGCCTATGCGCGGGACCATGGCCGCGCGCTCGTCAGGTTCGACTATACCGGGCACGGCGAATCGGAGGGAGAGTTCGCCGAATCGACGATCTCGACCTGGCTCGAAGACGCCATGGCGGTCCTCGACGCCACCGTGACGGGGCCGGCAATCCTCGTCGGCTCGTCGATGGGAGGCTGGATCGCCTGCCTCGCGGCGCGCGCGCGGGCGCTCCGGGGCGACGCCCCCCTGGCCGGCATGGTGCTGATCGCTCCCGCCCTCGACTTCACCGAGACCCTGATGTGGGAGCGTTTTTCACCCGATATCCGCGCGACGATGGAGCGGGAGGGCGTGTGGATGCGGCCCACCGACTACGGGCCGGAGCCGGTGCCCACCACCATGGCGCTGATCGAGGACGGGCGCCGGCATCTTCTCCTCGGCGGTCCGATCGATCCGGGCTGCCCAGTGCATATCCTGCAGGGCATGCGCGATCCGGACGTGCCCTACACCCATGCCCTCGCGACGGTGGAACGGCTGCCGGCTTCCGGCACCGTCCTCACCCTCATCGCCGATGGCGACCACCGCCTGTCACGGCCGCAGGATCTCGCACGGCTGCTGGCGGCGGTGGCGGAGATCGGCTGAGCCGCGAGGCGGGTCGTTTTTCAGTGCAGGCTCACGGCGTGCAGATCGTTCGCCACCGCGTTGGCGACGATCACGTCCCGCGAATCGGCCAGCAAGATCGGGCTGCCGCTGGCCGAGAGCAGGGCGAACAGGTCCATGCCCGGGGTCAGGTCAGGCGCCTGCGGAAACAGCCGCTTCACCTCGTCGGAGCGGATCGGCCGGACATAGGCGATGTGCCCTTCGCCGAGAGCCGCGAGATCGGCAGCGTTGAACTCGGCGGGGTCTAGATCGGCCGGGGTGATCGGATTCGGGTTGAAATCGGTCATGATGCCCTCCTTTCGAGGCAGAGCTTGGTCCGGTGCGGTTCCGTTCGCTGGCCGTCACCGGGTGGGTAGGTCGCGCTCCTAGACGTCGTCGCGGGATGCGATGGCGATCTTCCGGACGATCCGTTCCGGCTCCGGGCGGGTGAGGTCGATGGAGAGAAGTCCGTTCGACAGGTCGGCGCCCACCACCTCCATGCCGTCGGCGAGAAGGAAGGCGCGCTGGAACTGGCGGGCAGCGATGCCGCGATGCAGGAACTGGCGCGATTTGTCGTCGACCTGACGGCCCCGCACCACGAGCTGATTTTCCTCCAGCATCACGTCGAGTTGGTCCCGCGTGAAGCCGGCCACCGCGAGGGTGATGCGAAGTCGCTCGGGTTCGTCGCTGGAGCGCTGAACGCGCTCGATGTTGTAGGGCGGGTACCCGTCATTGGCCGCCTTCGACACCCGGTCGAGGGCCTGCTCGATCTCGTCGAAGCCGAGAAGAAACGGATGTCCGAACGGAGAAGGCCGTGTCGTCACGTGATCTTGTCCTTTGCGAAGCCCAAGGGTCGATAGAATGAGGCACTTCGAACTGTCGGAGCCCGCCTGCTGCAGCACTCCTCCCGGCGGTAGCCTGCCGGTCATCGCGATATGGAGATGTGGAAAAGCGGCATCAAGGGTTCGGCTCACCGCCGGCTCCTCGCACCGTCCGCCCCCCCAACGGGAGAGGTCCGCCCGGAACACCATCGCATCCGGTGGAGAGGATGATTGCGGTTCGGGAGTAAGCGCGAGAGGTCGGGACGATCAGGCAACTTATTTGGGACGTTTAGGAAACCAACGATGCCCGCGTGGAGCGTCGCATTAACAGTTTGGAACTGCTCTGATTTTCAGCCCAAAGCTTGATCTTGCCGGATCAATTCGGATACTCCGCGCCACGTCGAACGATGCGGCGGTGCGCAAGCCGGGCGCCACGGGTCAGGCTGGAGCGACACCGGAACGCGAGCGTCGCGCTCATTGCCCGAGGAACCGCCGAAGACGAGCCCTGCCAGGGGTCTCGGCGCTTCCCGTTTGCCATGGCGTTTCGACGCAGGCGACCAGGGACTGCCGCAACCGAGGAGAACCGGACCGTTATGAAAGAGGCGCACTGCGTGATCGACTTCCCATCTCTTTCTCCCGTCCGGGCCGTCGGCGCCGCCCTGGTGGCCGCCGCCTTCACGCTGGGATGGGCCGGCTCCGCCGTCGCCCAGGATGCGAAGCCTCCCGCCCTGAAGCTCGAACTCAACCGGCTCGAGCCGGCGGGCGAGGCCTGCCGCACCTATCTCCTCGTGGACAACAGCCGCGGCACCGCGCTGAAATCCCTCAAGCTCGATCTCTTCGCCTTCGATACGGAAGGCGTCGCGCAGAAGCGCCTCGCCGTCGAACTCGGGCCTATCCAGGACCGCAAGACGATGGTTCGGCTGTTCGACTTCCCGTCCCTCGCCTGCCCGAAGATCGGCCGCATCCTCCTCAACGACGTCCTCGCCTGCGAAGGCGGCGAGGCCAGCCGCGAGAGCTGCCTCGACCGGATCGAAACCGAGAGCAAGACGAGCGCGACGTTCACGCGCTGACCCCGCGGGCGGGCCGACGGCCCGTCCGAACGCCGATCCGGTCGCCCCTCGGCGATCGCCACCCAACGAAACCCGAGGAGCCCGCCATGGATCCGACTTCCGCGCCGGCCGCTGCCGCCCACGACTTCTCCTTCATCGGCCTGTTTCTCCAGGCGGACCCGATCGTCAAAAGCGTCATGATCCTGCTGGTGGTCGCCTCGATCGCCTGTTGGACGGTGGTGTTCGAAAAGCTCGTCCGCTTCGCCGCCGCCAAGCGTCAGGCTAAGGCCTTCGATGCCCTGGTCCGCTCCGGCGGTTCGCTCGAAGCGACGGGATCGGGGATCGATGCGGGCATCGTTCAGGCCGGTCTCGAGGCCTGGCGCGACCAGGATGCCACCGAGACCCGTGCCGAGCGCCGCGACCGTATCGAGCGCGCCATGCGGGCCGCCCTCACATTGCGGGTCAAGCGCCTCCAGAGCGGCCTGCCGCTTCTGGCGACCTCCGGCTCCACCGCCCCCTTCATCGGCCTCTTCGGCACGGTCTGGGGCATCATGAACTCGTTTTCGTCCATCGCCCAGAGCCAGGACACGTCGCTCGCCGTGGTGGCCCCCGGCATCGCCGAGGCCCTCTTCGCCACGGCCATCGGCCTCATCGTCGCGATCCCGGCGGTGATGGCCTACAACAAGCTGACCAACGATCTCGGCCGAGTGCAATCCGCCTTCGTCGCGAGCATCGGCACCCTCGGCAACCGCCTCGCGCGGGACCGCAAGAGCGTGCCGCACGCCGCCGCCGCCGAGTAGCACGGCTCTCTCGACGCTCTGAACATTCCATGGCCGGCGCGAATGCGGCGGCACGGTGACGACATGCGGCGGGCCATCGAGCCGGCCGCCGATGCCCCGGAGGGCGAACGATGGGTATGGGTTCGGTCCGCGCCAGCGGCGGCGGCGACGACGAGGACGACCTCGACTCGGCGCCGATGTCTGAGATCAACGTCACTCCGATGGTGGACGTGATGCTGGTGCTGCTGATCATCTTCATGGTCGCGGCGCCGCTGATGACGACGGGCGTGCCCGTGCAACTGCCGAAGACCACGGCCGCCAAGGTCGCTCAGGCGAAGAAGCCGCTTGAAATCTCCATCGACAAGGAAGGCAAGCCGTTCCTGGCCAAGGACGAGCTGACGCCCGAGACGATCATGCCGCGCCTGAAGGCGCTGGCGGCGGAAGACCCGACCCAGGTCATGCTGGTGCGCGGCGACAAGGAGGTGCCCTACGGCAAGATCATGGAAGTGATGGGCCTCGTCGGCCAGGCCGGCTTCACCAAGGTGTCGCTCATCGCGCAATCCCCGGGCGGAGCGCTTCCGGCTGCCCCCGCGGCGAGTGGAGCACCGCGGTAGACCCAATGAGCGCCCTCGTCTCGACACGTGAACCCGGACCAAAAGGTCCCACGGGACTCGCTGCCGCCTTCCTCGTGGCCTTCGTCCTGCACCTGGCGGTGCTGGCCGGCATGATGCTGTTCGGTCAGCCGCCCAAGGCGCCCCCCGGCGAGAACACGATCACCATCGATCTGGCGCCGCAATCGACGGAGGCCGAAGCCCCGTCGGCTCCCGCCATGACGGAGGCAGTGCCTCCCCCTGCGGAGGAGACCCCGGTCGAGACGCCGGACGTGGTGGAAGAGGTGCAACCGCCCGACATGGCGGAGGTGACGCCGCCCGAGACCGCCGAGATCCCCCCCGACGAGACCCAGCCCGTGGTCACGCCCGACACGATCACGGAGGTGCCGCCGGAAGAGCAGGTGGTGACCTCCACCGCCGAGGTGGCCGAGCCCCTCGTTCCCCCGCCGCCGGTCGTGGCCAAGCCGCCCGAGCCGGTGAAGCCACCCAAGCCCGTCGAGATCGTCAAACCGAAGCCGAAGCCCGATCCCAAGATCGAGGCGAAGCGCCGGGAGGAACTGGAGGCCAAGCGCGAGGCCATCCGCGAGGCGAAGCTGAAGGCGGCCAAGGAAGCCAAGCTCAGAGCCGCACGCGAGACCATGAGGCGCGCCGCTCAGGAGGGCGGGCCCGCCAGTTCGGCCTCCTCCGCCCGGCAGGCGAGCACGGGCTCGTCCGCCTCCGGCAACGATCCGAGTGCCCTGCGCCAATGGCAGGGAGCCCTGGCCTCGGCCATCAACGGCCGCATGAACCGCAACGCGGCGGCGGGGACGGCGGGGGGCACCGCCGTGGTGCGCTTCACCGTCTCACGCTCGGGTCAGGTCCTCAGTGCCGGGCTCGCCAGCAGCAGCGGCATCAGCGTCATTGACGGCGCGGCGCTGGCCGCCGTGCGCGGTTCGCTGCCGGCGGCTCCTCCCGGCGTCTCCGTGAGCAGCCTCGCCGTCACCGTTCCCATGCGCTTCCGGCCCGGCGGCTGAGCCGGTCGGGGTCGTGGCGGTTTGGTTCACCAGCGATACGCATTTCGGCGACAGGCGTGCGCTGAACATCGACCGGCGTCCCTATCCGGACCTCGCGGCCCACGATGCCGGCCTCATCGCCAACTGGAACGAGAGGGTCGCGCCGGAGGACACCATCTGGCATCTCGGCGACGTGGCGGTCGGCCCCTCCGACGCGCGCATCGCCGACATCGTCGGCGCTCTCAACGGCGTGAAGCACCTGATCGTCGGCAACAATGACGGTCCGGGCACGCTCGCCCTGCGGAACTGGGCCTCGGTGGGCCATTATGCCGAGATCGACGTGGAAGGGCGGCGGCTCGTCCTCTGCCATTACGCGTTCCGGACCTGGAACGGCATCGGCCGCGGCGCCCTCAATCTCCACGGCCATTCCCACGGCAAGCTCGCGCCGGCCCCACGGCAATACGATGTCGGGGTCGACGTGCATGCCTGTGCCCCGGTGCGCCTCGACCGGATTCTGGCCTCTCGCCGACGCAAGAAACCTGCGGAACCTTCGCCGTGAGTTCGCCGTTTGAACGGCAGACTCGACGATGACGACCGATCACTGGCCTTGAACTTGATCAGGGACCGACCGGACCATGTCGCCGGGGTCGAAAGACGGACAGCCCACCTTCAACGAGACGCACCATCGGATTTTCCCATGCGCTTCGCTCCTGCAACGCCCATCGCCGCCTTTGGCTTCGTGCTGTGCATGATCGCCCCCACCCTCGCGGCGCCCTCCTGCCTCAAGGGGGAACGGAAGATCCAGGAAGCCGCGGCGCTGCGATACCAAGCTCGCGAGGAAGCACGTCTCGGCAATCGTGACCGGGTCTGCGACACCCTCGACGAAGTCGGCGATCGGTACGAGGATGCGAAGGAAGCCTTCGAGGATTGCGGTGCCGACATCGTCGCCATCGATCTTCGGAGCGAAACGCGTGCTTTGCGGGCCGCCAAATCGGTGAATCGCTGCGACTGAACGGTGAGCCCGGATGTGGATACTGCGTTCTGGCCTGATCCGACCGACAATTCGAACCTAAAACGGCGTCCGGTCTACTTCCGAATGCCTTCTCCTTCGCTTGTCCGGTGCGGCGACGCACAGCCGCCCCGCCATTCCCCCGTCACAGCTTCACGAACGACGGAAAGCTTGTCCGTCGGGAGACCTCCGTCATGAACGCGTCCGCCCAGCACAGCGATCTCACCCTGCTCTCGTCGCATGCCGCACATTCGTCGGCGACCGGCCCGTCTTTCGCGGCGGCCCTGTGCGGGTTCCTCTCGACCACCGTGGCGACGACGATGGTGATGTTTCTCCTCAGCAGCCTGTGATCGTCGCCCCCATCACGGGGCCACGAACCAGAAGCGTCGCTTGGAGAACAGCATGTCCGGGTGGCCGATGGTCTGGTCACTCTGAGGACGGGCGGGGACGAGACTGCAAGGGGGCTCGATGCGCGGCGGAGCCGCCGGGAGTAGCAGCGCCGACGAGACGGGATAGAGGCCGAGCCTAGCCTGGACCTCGGGCTGTCGGACGGCGACGATGGTGACGACCCCGGCGATGAGCCCTCCGGCGAGCGTACCGAGCAGAAAATTCATCATGTCTGTGAAAAGTCGTGCCCGCCCGCAGCGCGGGTCTGCTTCGACGCAGCATGACCGCAAAATCTAACTGATACGTTGCACAATGCCGTCCGGCGTCGTTCCCTTGCTGCAGCGCACGCCATCGTGTCGGTCGATCCAGTCGGACAAGGCGAGGTCATCTATCTCACTCCACGTCCTCCGCCAGCTTATCGGCATGATTGGGGCGAAATCCGTCCGCTACCAGATTTTAACCTTACCCCGTCAACGTCTGCCTCCAGCGGCCCGAATCAGCTCGGCCGCTTCGGGAGAAGGATCGACTATGTCCTACGGAGCCAGTGCCTATGCACGGGTCGCGCAGACCGCGTTGTCGCCTCGGGAGGCGGAGGCAGCCGTCCTTATCAAGGCAGCGGGCCGGCTCCAGACGATCCAGGAAGATTGGCAGAACCAGTCGGGAGCGTTGAACGAGGCCCTGAACTTCAATCAGAAAGTCTGGACGATCATTGCCGGTGCCGCGACGGCTCCCGAGAGCCAGTTGCCGATCGAAATCAAGACGAGCATTGCCGAACTCTCGACCTTCGTCTTCAAGCGGATGATCGACACGATGATCGACCCGAAGGCGGAGAAGCTATCGGCCCTCATCAACATCAATCACCAGATCGCCGCCGGGCTGCGCACCTGACGCACGAGGGTGCCCCTCTGGAAGCGTGCGTACGCCTCGCGACGCATACCGGCACGCTGGATCGGCTGTCGCGATACCATGGCCGCCGGGCAAACCAGTGCCGGTTTCCTCGGCTAACCCGCTGGAGGGGTCTCTCAGCTTCTTGTGAACAACGACGCCGGCCCTACGGGCCAACGACGAAAAGGCCGTAGCCCGAGCTACGACCTTGCTTGCCCACCCTCCCTCGGCTTGTGCTTCCGGCCCCAGTTCCCGTCAGGCCGTTCGATCGAGGGGGTGCTGATCTTCCTTCGCCCGCATCGCCGTCGCCTCCGCATAGGCGCGGGCTCGAAGGATCGTGGCCTCGGGCAACTGAACGACGACATCACCGGAATTCGGGTCCACCACCTGATAAACGAGGCTCTTGGTGTCCTGATCCACCGTTATGCGGCGCTCATCGGCCGTCGGCGCCTCTGTGTCGGGCTTCGGCGCCTGATCGTCGGCGACGGGTGCGTCGTCCAGCCGAACATCGAAGCGCACGGGTGGATCCAACGGCGTGCCGACCGTCGTCGCCGGGCCGGCTTTACGCACCGGAGCCGGGGCATTCACGATCGGAGCGACTGGCGCGACGGTGGGCATCGACATCGGAGAAATACTGAGGATCGTCATTGCACGCCCTTTCGAAGGTGGTCGTGGCATGCAACCAAAAACGACGGCGAGGGTAAACCAGTCTTTAAAACCCGCCGATTACCCACCACTGTCCCCGAAGATGAGAAAGGAATTCTCAAGGGGATAGATAGTTTTTTAAGAATCAGGCCGGCGCGCGGTCAGATTTCCACCGCGTCCGGCCTCGCCGTGCCGACACCCTCGGGATCGAAGGCGACGCTTTTCACCACGGCGTAGACGGCGCGGCCGGGCGCGAGGGCGAGATCGCGCACCGAGGCGCGGGTCAGGCGGGCCGCCAGCAGGGCGCCGTTGCAGTCGATCTCCACCATGGACGCCGCCTCGCCGAGGGCGTGGATCGAGACGACGCGCCCTTCGAGCAGATTGCGCGCGCTCAAACCCAGCGGCGGCTGCGTGGCGAGGAGGACGTCACGCGCCGGCACACGGATGCGCACCGCCGTGCCGGGGCTTCGCGTCAGGCGGGGAACGGAGAGCCGACCGGCACGCCCGCTCAGGCACGTCAGGCCGGTCTCGGGATCGGTCTCGCCCACGACCATGTCGAGGATCGCACCGGCCTCGCTCCCCTGCGCGGCAAGGAGGTCCGCCCGGCGAAGCACCGTATCGGCGGTGCCAACGGCGGCGACACGGCCGGCCTCGAGCACCACGACGGTGCGCGCCAGCCGAGCCACCTCCGAGACCGCATGGCTGACATAGACGATGGGCAGGCCAGCCTCGTCGCGCAGGCGCTCGATATAGGGCAGGATCTCGGCCTTGCGGGCCTCGTCGAGGGCGGCGAGGGGCTCGTCCATGAGCAGGAGCCGGGGCCGGCTGAGCAGGGCCCGGCCGATCGCCACCCTTTGCGCCTCGCCACCCGACAGCCCCGCCGGCCGCCGGTCGAGGAGATGGCCGATGCCGAGGAGATCGATGACGCCGTCGAAGGCGATCCCGTCGCTGCGGCTCCGCGCGAAGGCCCGGCCGTAGCTCAGGTTCCGGCGCACGCTGAGATGCGGCAACAGCCGCGCCTGCTGGAACACCACCCCGATGCGCCGACGATGGGCCGGAACGGCGATCCCCCGCTCCCTGTCGAGAAGCGTCTCGCCCGACACCGCGATGCGGCCCCGATCGGGCCGCGCCAACCCGGCGACGAGGTCGATCACCGTGGTCTTGCCCGAGCCCGAACGGCCGAACAGGGCGGTGAGACCGGGGCCGGCGGTGAAGGCGACGTCGAGGCTGAAGGCCCCCCGCGTGAGCGACACGTCGATGTCGAGGGTAACGGAGTCCTGAGTGGCGGAGTCGCGGGTGGCGGACATGGGCCTCCTCACCCCGCGCCGAGGCGGCGCGCGAGGCGCCGGGCCAGCAGGTCTGAGACGAGGAGGGCCGCCATCGACAGGGCCACCGAGATCAGGGTGAGGCGCAACGCGGCCCCCTCCCCGCCCGGCACCTGAGTCAGGCTGTAGATCGCGGAGGGCAGCGTCTGTGTCTCGCCGGGGATGTTGGAGACGAAGGTGATGGTGGCGCCGAACTCGCCCATCGCCTTGGCGAAAGCGAGCACCGAACCGGCGAGGATGCCGGGCATGGCGAGCGGCAGGGTGACGGTGAGGAAGACCGCGCTCGGCCTTGCTCCGAGGGTGGCGGCGGCCTGTTCGAGGCGCCGGTCCACGGCCTCGATGGACAGGCGCATGGCCCGAACCATCAGCGGAAACCCCATGATCGCGCAGGCCAGAGCCGCTCCGGTCCAGCGGAACGAGAACACGATCCCGACCTCGGCGAGCGCCGCGCCGAAGGTGCCGCGCCGCCCGAACGACAGCAGCAGGAGATAGCCCGTCACCACGGGAGGCAGGATCAGGGGCAAGTGGACCAGGCCGTCCAAGAGCGCGCGGCCGGGGAAACGTCCGCGCGCCAGGAGCATGGCGATGCCGAGACCGGGAAAGAGGCTCGCCAGCGTCGCCACGGAGGCGACCTTCAAGCTCAGACCGATGGCGCTCCATTCGTCGGGGGTGAAATCGAGCACGGGATGCGAATCAGACGCCGGTCTCGGAGGAGCGCATGCCCGAGCTTCGAATGCCGCTAGCCTGGATCATGGAGACGCGCATCCCTCTCGCGGCAATCCGATCCTCGCGAACCGCACCGGCCAATCACAAGCGCGGATAGCACGAATCGCGGCCACCCATGAGGGCATGAACTCAGGGCGCGGGCGGTTCGTCCTCCGGCTTGATCCGGCGTTCGGCGCGATGGAGCCGGCTCAAGAGAACCAGCATCGAACCCGGAATCGGTTCGAAATGCGGCTCGGAATCGAGCAGACCCGAGGCTCCGCTCGCAGGAAGGCGTCTGGCGGTCCTCCTGCCGACGATGGCCACGGGGGCCCGGGTTATGTTTTTCTTCTGGTTCGTACTCAACACCGCACCCTCGAACGCCGCAGGGACGACAGGAGAAGCGCAGAAAAACGCGAAGGTTCGGGTTCGGTTCCGCGACGGTGGCGGGCAATCCCCGCGGATGCTAGAGCCCGCACCATGCTCGAAGGCCTTCATCCCAACCGCCCCACCCATGTGCTGCGCCTCCTCACGGACGAGCGGTCGGCGCGCGCCATGACCGACATCCTCGGCGAGATGTTCGATCCGACGGAGACGGCGGTGGCCGCCTTCGAGGCGGAGGACGGCAAGACCTGGCGGCTGGAGGCCTATTTCGCCGACGCTCCGGACGAGGAGATGGTCCGCGACCTGATCCGCCCCCTGGTGGGCGAACAGGCCGATGCGGCCGTGTTCGAGACCATCGATCAGCAGGATTGGGTCCGCGCCTCCCTGGAAGGATTGAATCCCGTCCGCGCCGGGCGGTTCCTCGTCCACGGCGCGCATGACCGCCACACTGTGCGGCCCAACGATCTGGCTATCGAGATCGAGGCGGCCCTCGCCTTCGGCACAGGCCACCACGGCACGACGCTGGGCTGCCTAAAGGCGCTGGCCGGCATCCTGAAGCAGGGCCGTCCCGCGCATGTTCTCGATGTGGGCACCGGCACCGGCATCCTCGCCTTCGCGGCGGCCAAAGCCCTGCATCAGCCGGTCCATGCCGGCGACCTCGACCCCGAGGCGGTCTCCACCGCCAAGGGCAATGCCCGCTTGAACGGTCTCGGCGGCCTCGTCCGGCTCTATGTCGGACCCGGCGTGCGCCATGCGAGCGCGAACCGGAGCCGGCGCTTCGACGTGGTCTTCGCCAACATCCTCGCTCGGCCCCTGAAGCGCCTCGCGCCGACCCTCACGGCGACGGTGGCGGATCACGGCGTGCTCATCCTCTCGGGGCTGATCGAACGCGACGTGCCCGGCGTCCTCTCCACCTATCGCCATCGCGGCTTCCACCTCGCCCGGCATGGCTTGATCGAGGGCTGGGCGACGCTGGTGCTCAAGCGCGGCGGAGCGGCACCGCGCCCGCTCTGAGGGCGGTTGCCGCCTCGTCCGGCGGCGCGTAACTCTCGATGCCATGAGCCGCGCCCGCTTCCAGACCTTCGACGATCCGAGCCACCGGGAGGGCGCGACGCGCATCGCCGCCCTGAGGGAGGCAATGCGGCGGGCGGGGATCGACGGGTTCGTGGTGCCCCGCGCCGACGAGCATCAATCGGAATACGTGCCCGCGAATGCCGAGCGCCTCGCCTGGCTCACAGGCTTCACCGGCTCGGCCGGCACCGCCGTGATTCTCGCCGATGAGGCGGCCCTGGTGGTGGACGGGCGCTACACGCTCCAGGCTCCGGCACAGGTGGACACCACGATCCTCACCCCGGTTCAGCTCGCAGAGACCAGTGTCGAGGCCTGGATCGGCGAGCACCTGAGGCAGGGCGCCGTGCTCGGCTACGATCCCTGGCTCCACACCGCCGAGGGCGTCGCCAAATTGGAGAAGGCGGCGGCCAAGGCCGGGGCCAGCATCTCACCGGTTGCGGAGAACCCCGTCGATGCGGTCTGGGCCGACAGGCCCGCCGCCCCCGCAGGCGCGGTGGTGGCGCATCCCCTCGAACTCGCCGGAGACTCCGTCGAGGCCAAGCTCCGCCGCATCCGCGAGGCGCTCGGGCGCGGCGGCTGCGACGCCCTGGTGATCTCCGATCCGCATAATCTCGCCTGGGCGTTCAACCTGCGCGGCAGCGACGTGGCGCATACGCCCCTGGCGCTGGGCTATGCCGTCGTCCCCCGGACCGGGCGTGCCGCTCTGTATCTCACCTCGTCGGCCATCGATCCCGCCTTGCGGGAGGCGCTTTCGCCCTCCGCGGACATCGCCGGGCGGGCGGATTTCGACGCCGCCCTCGCCGCTCTCGCTGCCGGAGCGTCCAGGATCAGGCTCGATTCCGCCACCGGCGCGTCGGCCCTGGCGACACTGGTGGAACAGGCCGGGGGCCGGATCGATCCCGGCCCGGATCCGATCACGCTGATGAAGGCGGTGAAGAATGCGGGCGAGATCGCCGGATCGCGCGCGGCCCATCATCGCGACGGGATCGCAGTCACCCGCTTTCTCGCCTGGCTCTCGCGGCAGGCGCCGGGCGGCCGCCTCACCGAGATCGCCGCCGTGGAGGCGCTGGAGGATTTTCGCGGCGAGACCGGCCTGTTGCGGGACATCTCGTTCCCGACCATCTCGGGCAGCGGCCCCAACGGCGCCATCGTGCATTACCGCGTCACCCGCGACACAGACCGGACGATCGGCGAGGGCGAACTCTTCCTCGTCGATTCGGGCGCGCAATATGCGGACGGGACCACCGACATTACCCGCACCGTCGCGATCGGCACGCCGACGGAGGAGATGCGCGACCGCTTCACGCGCGTGCTCAAGGGCCATGTCGCCATCGCGCGGGCCATGTTCCCGAAGGGCACCACCGGCGCGCAGATCGATTCCTTCGCCCGCGCGCCGCTCTGGCAGGCGGGGCTCGATTTCGATCACGGTACCGGCCACGGCGTCGGCGCATTCCTCTCCGTCCATGAAGGCCCGCAGCGCATCGCCAAGACCGGCACCACCGCCCTCTCGCCCGGTATGATCCTTTCCAACGAGCCGGGCTATTACCGGGCCGGCGCCTACGGCATCCGCATCGAGAACCTCGTCCTCGTGGAGGAGCGCGCGATCCCCGGCGGGGACCGGCCGATGCTCGGCTTCGAGACCCTGACGCTCGCCCCCTACGATGCCAGCCTCATCGACCTCTCGCTGCTGGACGAGGCCGAGATCGCCTGGATCGATTCGTATCACGCGCGGGTGCGGCAGGCCCTGAGCGCCGATCTCGACGGGGAGACGCGGGCGTGGCTCGAGGCGGTGACGCAGCCGTTGCGTCGGATGAAGGACGCAGACGCGTGATCCTTCAGGAGAGCCAAGCCAAAGGCCCCTTGAGATGAAGGCCTTTTATGGCCCTCTTGTCGCACTTTACGGAGGCCCCTTCGTCCTCGCTCTCTTGCTGCGCCGATGGAGGCACCTCGGGTTGGCGGCATTCGCGGGCCAGCTCGTCACGTCGTTTGCGGTGAACAGCCTCCACAGCAGCAATGGCGCAGGTGGGCCGTTGGGTTTCGCGATCCTGATGGTCGGAGTCATCGGCCTCTATACGGGTCTGGCGACGCGGGCGATCAGCTTCCGCCTCGCTCCGCCATCTTCCGCGCCTGTCCGATTCGGCGTCCTCGCCGCCTTCGGCTTTAGCCTTTGGCCCCTCATCATCGCGATGTTCGCATTCGTGAAAAGTCGCGGGTAAGTCAGAAACTGGCAGTTTTGGTTTCTCCATTGCGACCTCGCGGTCCCCGTCCACATCGAGAGCATGATGGGGATGGTTGGCAAGGCCTTACGATCGACTGCGGATCGATCCGAGATGGGTGCCGCAGCGGCCGTGTCATGCCGAAGGTGGAGAGGATGCCCACACAGGAACACACGACATGACCGCCCAGACGGACCTCCACGTGGTCGTCATCGGGTCCGGCGCGGTCGGGACGGTGAGCGCCATCGAATGCCTGCGGGCGGGCCACCGGGTCACCGTGGTCGATCCCGGCTCTCCCGGTGGCGAGCAGGCGTCGAGCTATGGCAATGCCGGCTGGCTCTCGTCGCATTCGGTCATCCCGCCGGCGGAGCCCGGCATGTGGAAGCGGGTGCCCTCCTTCCTCCTCGATCCGCTCGGTCCGCTCTCGATCCGCTGGGCCTACCTGCCCAAGGTCATGCCCTGGCTCACGCGGTTTCTGCTCGCCGCCGCCACCACGGCCCGGATCGAGCGCACCGCCCGCGCCATGCGGACACTCCTCCTCGATGCGCCGAAGCTCCACGCGACGCTCGCCGAGGAGGCGGGTGTCCCGCAGCTCGTCGAGCGGCGCGGCGTGCTGCACGTCTATCCCGACCGGGCGGCCTTCGAGCGCGAGGCGCGGTCCTGGGCAATCAGGCGCAAGGTCGGCGTCACGTGGCTCGAACTCTCGGCCGATGAGTTGCGGCAGAGGGAACCCTCCTTGCATCGGCGCTACACGTTCGGCCTCGTGGTCGAGGAGGCCGGCCATTGCCGCGATCCCGGCGGCTACGTCGCCGCCCTGTCCGAACTGGCACAGGCGCGCGGCGCCACCCTGGTCGCCACCCGCGCGACGGGATTCCGACTGGAAGGCGGACGCCTCGCCGCCGTGACGACGGAACACGGCGAGATCCCCTGCGACCGGGCCGTCGTCGCGGCCGGCGCTCGGTCGAAGCCCCTCGCCGCGTCCCTCGGCGATCCGCTGCCTCTGGAGAGCGAGCGCGGCTACCACATCATGGTGGAGGGCGCCGAGGCGGGGCCGCGCACGCCGGTCATGGCGTCGGACGCCAAGATGATCGTGAATTTCATGAATGGCGGCCTGCGTGCGGCCGGTCAGGTGGAGTTCGCGGGGCTGGCGGCGGCTCCCAACTGGAAGCGCGCCGAGATCCTGCGCGACCACCTGATCTCCATGTTTCCCGGATTGCCGAACCCGATACCGGCCGATCGCCTGAAAGTCTGGCTCGGCCATCGCCCGAGCATGCCGGATGGGCGGCCCTGCATCGGCCCGGCGCGCAAGACCACGGATGTCGTCTACGCCTTCGGCCATGGCCATGTGGGCCTCGTCGGTTCGGCGCGAACCGGACGCCTCGTCGCCCAGCTCGTTGGTGGCGCGACACCGGAAATCCCCCTCGCGCCCTTCGACCCCCGGCGCTTCCTGTGAGCCTCGCCGACTCGCGTGAGGCACTGCAACGCGGCGATTCCGTCGCGGGCAATCGCGTGCCGCCGGTTTTACCCCGGCACCAAACGGCCATATCTAGGCGTCAGGGTGCCATGTCCGGTGCCCCGCTCCTCCGCCTCAAGGTTTCGATGATCCGGCCCCTCGCCCTCCTGCTTCTCGCGCTGATCGGTGCCACGGGGGCCTCGGCGCAGGGGCTCAAGCCGCCGGCCGATCTCGTCAAGGCGAACCTCGTGGCCGAGCCGGGGGCGATCCGGGCCGGGGAACCCTTCACCATCGGTATCCGCATGGTGATGCGCCCGCTTTGGCATGTGTACTGGCGCAATCCGGGCGATTCCGGCCTGTCGCCGGAGGTGGCGTGGTCGCTGCCCCATGGCTTCACGGCGGGCGCGATCCAGTGGCCGACGCCGAGCCGGATCCCGGTGGCGCATCTGGTGAATTTCGGTTTCGAGGGTGAGACAGTGCTGCTGGCCGAGGTGACCCCCCCGGCGGTGCTTCCGCCCGGCAAGCCCGTGACACTGACGGCCAAGCTCACCTACCTCGTCTGCGAGCGCGAATGCATTCCGGGTTCCGCCGATCTGAAGCTCAGCGTGCCGGTGGCCGCTCCGGGCACCAGCGTGGGAAGCTCGGCTACCAATATCCTGCTGTTCGAGGATGCCCGCGCGGCCCTCCCCGTTCCCTCGCCCTGGCCGGTGACACTCACGAGCGAGGGCGACAGGCTGGTCCTCACCGCCGACGCGCCCGGCCTGAAACCCGACACGATCCGCCAACCGGCCTTCTTCCCCTATTCGGAGACGGCGATCGAGAACGCCGCTCCACAGACCCTGACCATCGACGACAAGGGGTTCCGTCTGAGCCTTGCGCGGGCGACACCCGGCGAGCCCGCCCCCACGGAGCTTCCCGGCGTCCTCACCTTCGACGAGCAGACCGCCGATGGCACGGTCCAGCGCTCCTATGCCATCGGCGACGCGCCGGCCGCCGCACCCACCGGGGTGATTCCCACGGCATCGGACTCCGCATCGCGAAACACTTCGTCGGAGGAGAGCCTGACCCTGTGGAGTGCGGCCGGCCTCGCCTTCCTCGGCGGGCTCCTCCTCAACCTGATGCCCTGCGTCTTTCCCGTGCTGTCGATCAAGGTGCTGAGCCTCGTCAAGCATTCGGGCGAGCCGGCCGCCCGGGTGCGCCTTCACGGCCTCGCCTACACCGCCGGCGTCCTCGCCGCCTTTCTCTCCCTGGCGGGGCTGCTCATCGCCCTCAAGGGCGCGGGCGCCGGGATCGGCTGGGGCTTCCAGCTGCAATCCCCCCTCGTGGTGGCGGGCCTCGCCTACCTGCTCTTCGCCATGGGCCTCAGCCTCTCCGGCGTAGTCCATTTGGGCGGAGGAATAACCGGGCTCGGCGATGGACTGACCCGGCGGGCGGGGCTCGAAGGGTCGTTCTTCACCGGCATCCTGGCGACGGTGGTTGCCACCCCCTGCACCGCCCCCTTCATGGGCTCGGCGGTAGGCTTCGCACTGACGCAGGCACCGCTGGTGAGCCTCACGGTGTTCGCGAGCCTCGGCCTCGGCCTCGCTTTGCCCTTCCTCGTCCTCACCACATGGCCGGCGGCAGTCCGCCGCCTGCCACGGCCGGGGGCCTGGATGGAAACGCTGAAGGGGGCGCTCGCCTTCCCGATCTACGCCACCGTGGCCTGGCTCGTCTGGGTACTGTCGCAGCAGGTCGGATCGGCCGGCCTCCTGGCCGCGCTCATCGGCCTCGTCCTCGTAGGCCTCGCCGCCTGGGCCTGGGAGCGGGCCCGCCACGCGGGTGGCATCGGCGCCGGGCTCGCCCGCCTCACCTCCGTCGCGGCCCTGGCGGCGACCCTCGCGCTGACCTTCGGCCTCGACCAGGACCGGGCCTCGGCGAATAGCAAGAATGCGACGGCCGAAGGCATCGCCCCCTTCACCCAGGCCCGCCTCGATTCCCTCATGACCGAGGGCAAGCCGGTCTTCGTCAACATGACGGCGGCCTGGTGCATCACCTGTCAGGTCAACGAACGCACGGCGCTCGGCACCCAGAGCGTGAAGGCCGCGTTCAAGGCGCGTGACGTGACCTATCTGAAGGGTGACTGGACCAACCAGAACCCAGAGATCACCGCTCTGCTTGAGAAGCATGGCCGCAGCGGCGTGCCGCTCTACCTGCTCTATACCGGCACGGGCGAGCCCATCGTGCTGCCGCAGATCCTGACATCGGGCATCGTCCTCGACGAGCTATCCAAGATCCCGGCGAATGCCGCCGACCGGCGCGCCACCCTCGAGACCACGAAAAGGTGAGAGCCATGGCCCTGCCCCGCCGGATGATTCTCGCAACCGCGTTCGCCGCCGTGCTCGTCGGACTCTCGCCCATCGGCGAGGCGATGGCGGCGGGGCCGCAGGTGGGCAAGCCCGCTCCGCTCTTCACCGGCACGGATGCCGATGGCCGCACCGTCCGGCTGGAGGATTACAGGGGCAAGACCGTCGTCCTCGAATGGACCAACCACGATTGCCCCTTCGTGATGAAGCATTACGGCGGACAGGCGATGCAGGCCCTGCAGCAGAAGTGGACCGAGGCCGGCATCGTCTGGCTGTCGGTCATCTCCTCCGCCCCCGGCGAGCAGGGCGCGGTGGACGGACAGGCCGCCAACCGCCTGACCCAGACCCGGGGGGCCGCCCCTACCGCCGTGATCCTCGACCCCGCCGGAACGATCGGCCGCGCCTACGACGCCAAAACGACGCCTCACATGTTCATCGTCTCGGGTGACGGCACCCTGCTCTACCAGGGCGGCATCGACGACAAGCCTTCCGCCAATCTCGACGACCTCAAGACCGCGAAGAATTACGTGGATCTCGCCCTCACCGAGATCGCCGCCGGCAAGCCGGTGAGCGTGAGGACCGCGAAGCCCTATGGCTGCACGGTGAAATACGCCTCCTGAGGAATCCGCCCCGTTACGAGAAATCCTCGGTGACGATCCGGGCCCAGGTCTCGCCGGCGATCCCGCCGAGAAACACGTTGCCGCCGCGAAGTGTCGCCGCCACCTCCGGATCGCGCGTCCAGGCGATCGTTCCCATGACGTGGTGATAGAAGAGCCCCTTCTGGCGGAAGAGCCCCTTCATCAGGTCGGGTGAGGTCGCCCCGCGCACGGCCACGGCCCCGAATTCAGCCGCGTCGGCGAACATCCGGCCGACGACGAGTTCCTCACGGTTGGGCAGGGCCAATAGCTGGAGCGCATAGGCGACGCCGTCCCGGCGGGCGTAGAGGAGATACAACCCGATCCGGCGGGAGGTCCGGTCCACCACCTCGCGGATCTGGAGGGGGCCATACTTGGTCTGGAGACCGGCCTGTTCGACGAACCAGCCGAGTTCGGCCGGGTCCGGCTTGAGATCGTAGTGAGCGAGGAAGGGACGGGCGGCCTCCGCGAAATCGGCGGCGGCGATGGGACGCGAGACGATACCGTCGGGGCGTGGGGAGCCGGAGGGCAGGAATCGCCGGAGCACGCTATCCGCCGCGCGGGCGATCGGAACGATCCAACGCGCGAGCCGGGGCAGACGCTTGCCGAGGAAATACGCCGCCGTCCCCGCGGGCCGGTGGATCTTCACCCATTCGAGGCTCTGTGCCGGCAGGATCACGAAGCGGGTGGCACGGGCGATATCGAGGGACGTGCGGTTGGCGGTGTCGGTGAAGAGGAGGTCGAAATCGCGGGCGGTGACGCCCCGGATGAGGCTGACGCCGATGCCGGGGTTGTTGTCGGGATCGGCGGCCATGTAGGCGCTGAGGATGCCGGCGCGCAGGGTCCGCTCCCCGACGACCATGGTCATGGCGATGACGCCCATGAAGCCATCCAATACCCCGTTCCGGTCCAGGTGGACGATGGAGCCGGTGCCTTCGGTATAACCAGGAGGATCGAAATACGTCGCCTCCAGGCAGGCGGCGAGCTTGGCAGCCCGATAGCTCCTGCCCAGGCGGAATGTCTGCGAGAACAACTGGCAGACCTGCGGAATGTCGCTCCTCTGGAACGCACGGATCGAGCCGCGTGAAGACGAAGCCACGATATTTTGAACGTCAGCAGGAAGCTGAGCTTGGCCTTCCGGGTTCAGCCCAAGGCTAGTTTGGTTCATGCTGGCACAACCCGATGACGCTCCGTCCCGACCAGCAATTATTCGGCCGATAGATTAGCAATTCGACAAGGCAGCACTTCGCATGCGGCGTAGCCGCGGCATCACTGTCGCACCCTCGGCCTTGTCGAGACGATGCGGTGCGGCTCTCCCTTCACGCCCTTGGCCCATCCCTCATGACAGAACCCGCCGCGCCCCGCTGGTCGGTCTTCCGCAACGGCGATTTCCGTCTTTACGGCGCCGCGCGGTTCCTCACCGGCCTTGCCTACCAGATGCAGGCCGTGGCGGTGGGATGGTTCGTCTACGACCTGACCCGCTCGGCTCTCGCCCTCGGCCTCGTGGGGCTCGCGAGCTTCCTTCCGGCAATGCTCTCCGCCCTGATCACCGGGCACGTGGCCGATACCTACGACCGGCGTCTGGTGACGGCGATCGCCTATGCGACCCTGGCCGCGGCCGATCTCGGTCTCGTCGCCATCGCCTTGTCCGGCACCGGTTCGATCTGGCCCATCTATGCCCTCGTCGTCGTCATCGGCACGTCGCGCGCCTTCGCCAACCCAGCGCTTCAGGCGCTTCTTCCGACCCTGGTGCCGCGCCCCCTGTTCGGATCGGCCATCGCGTGGAACGCCTCGCTCTGGCAGAGCGCATCGATCCTCGGCCCGGCCGCCGGCGGATTTCTCTATATGCTGGGGCCCGCCGCCGTGTTCGGGGCAGCGGCGGCGAGCTTCGCCCTGGCGAGCGCCCTCGTGGTCGCGATCCGCTTCCGCCCCGCTGCCGTGACGGAGCGCCCGCCCGTCACCTGGGCCACCCTCTCGGCCGGCCTGTCCTACATTCGGTCGCAGCCGGTGGTGCTCGGCGCCATCAGCCTCGATCTCGTGGCCGTGCTGTTGGGCGGCGCCACCGCCCTGTTGCCGATCTTCGCCGCCGAGATCCTCCATGTCGGCCCCCTCGGGCTCGGCGCCCTGCGAAGCATGCCCGCGGCAGGCGCAGTGGTCACCGCCATTCTCCTCGCCTATCGCCCCCTCGAACGCCATGCCGGCCAGCGGATGCTGCAGGCAGTGGCGGTCTTCGGCCTCGCCATCACGGCGTTCGGCCTGTCCACCTCGCTGCCGCTCTCGATGGCCTGCCTGTTCGTCACGGGGGCGGCCGACATGATCAGCGTCTACGTGCGCCAAACCTTCGTACAGGGCGAGACGCCCGATGCCATGCGCGGACGGGTCTCGGCGGTGAACACGGTGTTCATCGGCGCCTCCAACGAACTCGGCGAGTTCGAATCCGGCACGCTCGCCGCCCTCGTGGGCGCGGTGCCGGCCGTGGTGGCGGGCGGGCTCGCGACGATCCTCGTGGCAGTGCTGTGGGGCCGCCTGTTCCCGGCCCTCAAGGGGCGGGACCGGCTGCTGCCGGCGGAGTGATGAAAGACACGATGCAACGGAGCGTGAGCGATGATTCCATGCCGGACGAATGTTCGTCGCGGAATGAATAAACGCAGTCGGACCAATGGCTTCTCCAGCGCCATCGGCGCATTATCCCTCCGAAGACCGAAATCGGACGCTTGAGGGATAATCTCATGTTTTTCAGAGATTTAAGCGGGGATCAGGCACGACAGACTATCGATGTCGAACAGGTCTTCTCCGGATACGCGATGACGCAGGGAGAGTTGGACCGGCGGTTCTCAGGCTCGATGTCGTGGAAAACGGTGGGCGGACGGGACTATCTCTACCGCAAGCGACGCGACGCATGGAAATCCCTGGGGCCGCGCGGAGCGGAGACGGAGGCGATCGCCCTTCAGTTTCATGATGGCCGCACGAGACTGCAGGAGAGGATGGCCGGTCTTGCCGCACGTCTCGACGCCATGGCCCCGGTCAATCGAGCCCTCAACCTCGGGCGTCTGCCCCTTATCGCAGCGCGCATCCTGCGTGCCTTGGGCAGGGCGAACCTGATCGGCTCAGGTATCGAGGTGGTGGGGACGAATGCCCTGTTCGCCTATGAGCGCTTTGCCGGTGTCCAGATCGCCGGAGCACACCTCGCAACGGCCGATGTCGACCTGCTGTTCGACGCACGCCGCTCCCTCCGATTGATGGCCCCGGAGGTGTCACTCACGGGCGTGGCGGGACTCCTGCGCAGGGTCGACCATTCCTTCGAAGTCATGGGACAGGGCGGTTTCCGCGCCATCAACCGCGATGGCTACATGGTCGACCTGATCACGCCGGCACCGAAAGACCTCATGGTCAAGCGGGGACGGAGCCGGATCGGCGCGGAGGCGACGGACCTGGAAGCCGTCGAGATCGAGGGGCTGGCCTGGCTCGTCAACAGCCCCAAAGCGACAGCCACGGTCATCGATGCCCGCGGATATCCGCTCACGATGATCGTCCCAGACCCGCGCGCCTTCGCTCTGCACAAGCTCTGGCTCGCTGGACGCCAGGACCGTGATCCACTTAAGCGCGAACGCGACCGGGCTCAGGCCCACCTCGTCGCGTCCCTCGTGACGAGCCGCCTACCGCATCTGCGCTTCGACGATCCGGCCCTGGCCGCACTGCCGCGCGCCCTGCGCAAACAGTCGGCTTTTCTGACCGAGGCAGGACGGGATACGGGTTCCGGTCCGTCTCGCCTCGAGCCCGATTGGTAGCCCTTACTTCCCAGCCAATAGCGGCGACCAGGTCGGGTCGGAGGCATAGGACGGCGTCGGGACGGGCTGTTCCACCTTGCCGGTGATATCGACCATGTAGAGCTTGCCGCCGCCCTGGCCGCCGGGATCGCGGAAGAACAGCACGTACTGGCCGTTGGGCGCGAAGGTCGGCCCTTCGTTGTGGAAGCCTTCCGTGAGCACGCGCTCGCCCGAACCGTCAGGCTTCATCACGCAGATGGCGAAGCCGCCCTTGCGCTGCCGGGTGAAGGCGATGAGGTCGCCTTTCGGCGACCAGGCCGGCTGCGAGGCCGAGCCCTCGCCGAAAGAGATTCGGGTCGGGTTCGAGCCGTCGGCCCCCATCACATAGATCTGCTGCGAGCCGCCGCGATCGGATTCGAACACGATCTTGCCGCCGTCGGGAGAATAGGTCGGCGAGGTGTCGATGGCGTTGCCGTTGGTGATCGGCGTCTGCGCCTTCGAGCCGAGATCCATCTTGACGATGTCGGCGTTGCCGCCCTGCTGCACGCTCATGACGAGGTGGTGACCGTCCGGCGCGAAGCGCGGGCTGGTGCTCATGGAATCCATCCGGCCGATGGCCTGACGCGCGCCGGTCTCCAGGTTGATCACTTGGACACGCGGCTGCTGGCCGGTGGCCTGGGTCATGAATGCGATGTCCTGAGTCGAGGGCGAGTAGCGCGGTGCCACCACGGCGGATTCGCCGTTGGTCAGCGCACGGACATTGGCGCCGTCCTGGTCCATCACCATCAGGCGCTTGCGGCGATTCTCCTTCGATCCCGATTCGTCGACGAAGGCGATGCGGCTGTCGAACCAGCCGCCGAGACCGGTGATCTTGGTATAGACCACGTCCGAGATGAGGTGCCCGGTGCGGCGCGCGTTGGCGACGTCCGCGCCATACTGCTGACCGGTGAGCTGCTGGCCGGAGGTGACGTCCCAGAGCCGGAACTCGACCTTGAGCTTGCCCGAAGGATCACGCCCGACCCGGCCGGTGATGAGGGCCTGGGCGCCGGCGGCACGCCACTTGTCGAAGCCCGGCACCGCATCGAAGCCGGGATTCTCAGGGAACTTCCCCTTCTCCAGGGGCACGAAATAACCGGACCGGCGCAGATTGTTGGTCACCACGCTCGACACCAGCAGGCCGAGGCTCGGATCGCCGGAGAAATCGGCCACGGCGATGGGCATCGGCTGGAACGAGCCGCCGCCGATCCGCAGGTTCAGCTGCGCCTGTGCGGGCACGGCGAAGGCGAGCACGAAGGCCAGCACCGCGAGGAGCGACGCCAGGGGCGAGGCGAGCCGCCGGTGGAAAGTGTCGGTCATGAAGAGATTCCGAAAACCTTGAACAGGGATTCTGGGAGCGTCGGTTCTTCCTATCCTCGACCTCATCCTGAGGTGTCCGCGTCAGCGGGCCTCGAAGGAGGCTTCCAGCCGGCACGAGGGCCCTGGAAGCCTCCTTCGAGGCCTTCGCTCACGCTTCGGCACCTCAGGATGAGGGAGAGGGATTGGACGAATCCGAAGGAAGGATCACCGACCTGTATCACACCCGCGAGAACTCGAATTCCGCGTTGATCGCCTTCCAGTCGTCATAGTACGGCGCGAACTGGGGCGGGATCTTGTAGGGCGCACAGCGCTTCACCGCACGGAGCGCGGCCTCGGCGAGGGAACGGTCCACGGCGTTGGCGCCGCCGCGCATGATCCGCGGCTCGGTGCTCAGGGCACCGTTGGCGGAGAGGCGGATGTCGAGCATCGGCAGCACCACGCCCTGCGAGGCGCCGGGGGGCGCCGAGTAGCAGCGCTCGATCTGCTGGGTCAGCATCCCGATCAGCGAATCGCGCATGGAGGGCGAGAGGCGCTGCGAGGTACCGCTGGCAGCCCCCAGCGAGGCCGTGCGCTGGACCTCGTGGCCAGTCGCGCCGGTGGATTGCGAGGGTGCCCGCGAGGCGAGCAGCTGCTTGATGTCACCGGAACTGAACTTGTCGGCGAGCTCGGCCTGCTTCTTCGCCTTGGCCTCGGCATCGGCCTTGGCGCGCGCATCCGCCATGGCTTTCGCCTTGGCCTTCGCGGCGGCATCGGCCCTGGCCTTCACCTCAGCCTGGGCCTTGGCATCCGCAGCGGCTTTGGCTTCAGCGACGGCCTGCTGACGTTCGGCCTCGGCCTTCGCCTTCGCTTCGGCCTTGGCTTCCGCCTCGGCTTCGGCCTTCTCCGCGAGCGCTTCGGCCTTGGCCTTCGCATCGGCCCGCGCCTTCGCCTCGGCCAGAGCTTTGGCCTCGGCCTGGGCCTTCGCGTCCGCCAGGGCCTTGGCCTTTTCGGCCTTGGCGGCCTCCGCCTTGGCGATGGCCTCGGCCTCCTGGCGCTCGATGAGTTCGGCCAGCTTCTCGCGCTTCTCGGCCTCGACCTTGGCGGCCTTCACCGCCTCGGCCTTGGCTTCCGCCTTGGCAGCCTCCGCCTTTGCGGCGGCCTTGGCCTCTGCCTTGGCCTCAGCCGCAGCCTTGGCTTCCGCCGCTTTCGCGGCTTCAGCCTTGGCAGCCTCTTTGGCGAGCTTCGCCGCTTCGGCCTTGGCGGCGGCCTCCGCCGCCTCTTTCTCGGAATCGTGGTCGGGCATGCGCAGGGGCATTTCCTCGGCGCTGGCGACCTTCATGTCGGCCGGGCGCTTCGGGGGCGCGGGCGCATCGACCTTGGCATTCTCGGGCTCGCGCTCCTCGACCTTCTCCGCGACCTTGTCGGCGCGCGGCTTGGCGTCGGGCATCGGCTTGTCGGCGTTCTTCTCGCCCTTGGTCAGTTCCGAGAATTGCTGCTCGGTCATCACCTCCACCGGCACGCCTTCCTGGGCGTCGGGCAGGGCGGGAGCGGCGACGGACATCAGCGCCACGGTGAGCACGGCGACATGCACGCCGCTCGACACCCAGACGCCCGGTTCCCGGAATTTGGAGGGAAGCTTCACGATCCGCCGCGCCCGTTACTTCTGGTCCGGCTCGGTGACGAGGGCGACCTTCTTGAAGCCGCCTCCGGTCACGATCGCCATCACCTGGGCCACGCGGCCGTAATCCACCCGCTTGTCGCCGCGCACGAAGACGCGCTCCTCGAAGCCGGATTTGGAGGTCTCCACCAGCTTCGGCACGATGGTGTCGTCGGTGAGCTCGGCCTCGCCGAGGAAGACCTGGCCGGTCTGGCGGATAGACAGGGTCACCGGCGTCGAATCGGAATTGAGCGGGCTCGCCTTGGATTGCGGCAGGTCGAGGGGCACGCCCACCGTCATCATCGGCGCGGCCACCATGAACACGATCAGCAGCACGAGCACGACGTCGATGAACGGCGTCATGTTGATCTCGTTGATGGCACCGCCGCGCCGCGCGCGACGCCGCCTGCTGCCACCCTGCGCCGCTCCGTGGGCCATGCCCATGATCGTGCCTCGATGCTTCTAAGAATGCGGGATCAGGCGGCGAGCGACAGGCGCTCGTCGATCTGACGCGAGAGGATGGCGGAGAACTCGTCGGCGAAGCCCTCAAGCCGCGACTGGGCCTTCGACACGTTCGACTGCAGCTTGTTGTAGGCGAGCACCGCGGGAATGGCCGCGAACAGACCGATGGCGGTGGCGAACAGGGCCTCGGCGATGCCGGGTGCGACCACGGCCAGGGACGTGTTCTTCGACGCCGCGATGGCCGTGAAGGAGGTCATGATGCCCCAGACCGTGCCGAACAGGCCGACATAGGGACCGGCCGATCCGATGGAGGCGAGGAACAGCAGGCGCGACTCGAGACGCTCGACCTCGCGCTGGATCGTCACGTCGAGCACTTTGTCGATGCGCTGGGACAGGCTCTGGATCTGCCGGCCGGAGCCCTCGAACGATCGCTTCCATTCGCGCATGGCGGCCACGAACAGGGCGCCGAGATTGGTGGCGGGCCGGTCGTTGAACGAGCGGTAGAGCTCCTCCAGGGAGCGGCCGGACCAGAACGCCTCCTCGAACGCATCCATCTCGGTCTTGGTGCGGCGGAACAGCAGGGTCTTGTCGACGATGATGGCCCAGCACCAGACGGAGCAGCCGAGCAGGCCCACCATCACCAGCTTCACCACGAAATGAGCGTGCCAGAACAGGTTGAACAAGCTCATGTCCGGCGGCGGCAGCGCCTGCATGGCATCGGCGGGATTCATGCGTTCGTCCTCGTCCCGGGTCGACCGGGAGGTCGACTCCCGCGCTCCACCTGACCCGGGCGGTATGTTCCCCAGATCGCTGGTGAATCTGTCGAAAGTATGGGGTGCATCGCAAAATGCACGCCGCACCTTCCTCGGCCGTCAAGGTTAATGAACCATGAGGAAGTGTCGGATTCTCTCCTGCCGGACGTCTCACTGTCCTCGACGCATCGCTTTGCCGACCGAAAGCCGGGCCGGCCCCGCCGGGGCCTAAAGCGACGGAGTCGCGAAACGCTGCGCCATGGCCCGGCGGAGGCTGTCCGGAAGACGAACCGCGCGGCCATCGCGCACCGCCGCCACGGTGACCTCGGCCTTGAGCAGGACCTCGTCGCCGCGCCGCACTTCTTGGATCATCGGCATCGAAGCGCCGCGCAGTTCGACGACGGTGGTCATGATGGCGAGCATGTCGTCCATCCGCGCCGGCTTCAGGAAGTCCAGCACCATGCGCCGCACCACGAAGATCAACCCGGCATCGCGCGCGAGGTCGACCTGCTCCATGGCGAGGGCGCGAAGCAGCTCGGTGCGGCCGCGCTCCATGTAGCGCAAGTAATTGGCGTGATAGACGAAACCTGAGAAATCGGTGTCTTCGTAATAGACGCGGATATCGATGCGATGAGAGGTCATGCGATGGCTTCCGAGGATAGGTCGACCACGACGATCTCGGGGGGAACGCCGAAGCGAACCGGCGCGATGCTGTTGCCGAGGCCGCCGGAGACGACGAGATCCGCCTGCTCGCGGACATGGCCGTAGGCGTAACGGTTGGCGTAACGCGACGGAACCACGGGAGAGTAACCGAACAGCCGCACCTGGCCGCCATGGGTATGGCCGGACAGGGTCAGCGCCACATGGGCCGGAACCTGCGGAAAGATGTCCGGCTCGTGCGCCAGCAGGACCGTCGGCGCGCCCTGCGGCACGGCGGCGAGCGTCTTGTCGAGATCGTCGACCCCGATGCGGGCATGGCCGTGACGCTTGGCGCCCGGCAGCAGGGCGAGTTGGTCGCCGAGTCCCGCGAGCCAGAACCCGCGCCCGTCCTTTTCCAACCGGATCGCCTCGTTCTCGAGGACGCGGATGCCGACCCGCGTCAGGGCCTCCCCGGCGATGGTCGGCCCCGCCCCGCGCGCCTGCGCTGAACGGTCCTCCCACCAATCGTGATTGCCGAGAATGGCACAGGTGCCCAGCGGCGCCCTGAGGCGGCCGAGTTCGGGTGCCCATTCGGCGGCCTCGACATAGCGTGTGACGAAGTTCTGCCCGGTGACGTAGTCGCCGAGGAGCACCGTCAGGTCGCCGCCGAGCGCATTGGCGGTCTCGACGATGCCGGCGATGCGGGCGGCACTCATCCACGGCTCGCACGCATGGATGTCGGCCAGCGCCACGATGCGGAGCTTCAGCCCGGCGGGCCAGTGGCCCTTCGGCGTGATGGCGTAGCGCGTCACCGACAGGCGCATGGGCTCGATGCCGACGCCGTAGGCGGCCGTCGCACCTCCTGCCAGTGCCATGCCGCCGAGGCCGGCGAGAACCGTCCGGCGCGTGATCCTCACTGCTTGTGTCTTGGAGGGCAGAGCCTCCTCGCCGATCCGATCGTCAACCGGGTTCATGCCATGGGCTCCGAGGATAGGTCGACCACCACGATCTCTGGCGGAACCCCGAAGCGCACCGGCAGGCCGCTCATGCCTATGCCACCGGAAACCACGAGGTCGGTCTGCTCGCGCACATCGCCATAGGCGTAGCGCCGCCCATACCGGGAGGGGACGACGGGGGCGTAGCCAAGGAGCCGGACCTGTCCGCCATGGGTATGGCCCGAAAGGGTCAGCGCCACATGGGCGGGCACCTGCGGGAAGATGTCCGGCTCATGGGCGAGAAGGATGGAGGGCGCGCCGTCGGGGATCGCCGCGAGGGTGGCCGGCAGGTCGTCGCTGCCCTTCCGGGGGAGACCGAAGCGCCACCATGTGCGCTCGAAGCTCAGTTGATCTCCGAGCCCGGCGAGCCAGACCTCGTGTCCCCTCACCCGCAGAGGCAGGGCCTCGTTCTCGAGCACGCGGATGCCGGCGCGGGTCAGGGCCTCCCCGGCGAAGGTCGGGCCGTGCCCGCGCTCGCAGGCGGCGCGATCGGCCCACCAATCGTGATTGCCGAGGATGGCGTAGGTGCCCAGCGGCGCCTTCAACGCCCCGAGGACGGGTGCCCAATCGGCGGAGTCCACGATGCCGGCGAGCCGGTCCATGCCATTCACGTAGTCGCCGAGCAGCACGATCACGTCGCCGCCGAGGCCGTTGGCCGCCTCGACGATCCGCCGGATGTGCTGAGGCGTCATGAAGGGATCGCAGGCATGGACGTCGGAGACGGCAACGATCCGCAGGGTCAGGCCGGCCGGCCACGGCGCCATCGGGGTGATCCGGTAGCGCGTGATGGCGAGACGCATCGGCTCGATACCGATTCCGTAGGCGGCCGTACCGCTGCCCGCGAGCGCCACGGCGCCGAGGCCGAGCACGACGGTGCGGCGGGTGATCCGGACCGGGGAGGATGCGGGGTCGGAGCTCATGGGGTGGAGGTCGCCTTTCGGCCGGGTCTATCGCAGAGGACTTGCTGTTCGGAGCGACGTTAGCCCTCCTCTCCCCGCGAGCGGGGAGAGGAGATGTGCACACATCGTCTCACTTCAAACACGCTGCCCGTCCGTCATCGCACTGTCTTTGCAGGGAGCAGAACGCAGACGCCACAGGTTGCCTCAGCCATCGGGATCCGCCGACCCGAACAGCCCGAACTGCGAGGCCGGATCGCGCCGGGGCACGGCAAAACCCATATGCTTGTAGGCGTGCGGGGTCAGCATGCGCCCACGCGGGGTGCGCTGGACGAAGCCCTTCTGGATCAGGAACGGCTCGATGATGTCCTCGATGGCGTCGCGCGGCTCGGAGAGCGCCGCCGCGATGGTCTCGATCCCCACCGGGCCGCCACCGAAAGAGGTGGCGATCATCGTCAGGTATTTCCGGTCCATCACGTCGAGACCGGCCGGGTCCACGTCGAGAAGCTGGAGCGCGCGGTCGGCGATGGCGCGGGTCACTGTGGGTGCGTCGGCCACGATGGCGAAGTCGCGCACCCGGCGCAGGAGGCGCCCGGCGATGCGGGGCGTGCCCCGCGCCCGTTTGGCGATCTCGTTCGCGCCCTCCGCCGACATGCCGATGCCGAGCACCCGCGCGCCGCGGGAGACGATGAGCTCGAGCTCGTCGACATCGTAGAATTCGAGGCGGATCGGGATGCCGAACCGGTCGCGAAGCGGCGTGGTGAGCAGGCCGGCGCGGGTGGTGGCGCCCACCAGTGTGAATTTCGGCAGCTCGATCTTCACCGAGCGCGCCGCCGGCCCCTCGCCGATGATGAGGTCGAGTTGGTAATCCTCCATGGCCGGATAGAGGATTTCCTCCACCGCCGGGTTGAGGCGGTGGATCTCGTCGATGAAGAGCACGTCGCGCTCTTCCAAGTTGGTGAGCTGCGCCGCGAGGTCGCCGGCCTTGGCGATGACCGGGCCGGAGGTGGAGCGGAAGTTCACCCCGAGTTCGCGGGCCACGATCTGCGCCAGGGTGGTCTTGCCGAGGCCGGGAGGCCCCACGAACAGGACGTGGTCGAGGGCCGAGCCGGTCTTCTTCGCGGACTCGATGAAGATCTGCATGTTCGCGCGCGCCGCGCGCTGCCCGATGAATTCGGGAAGGCTGAGCGGACGGATCGACTGCTCCACGTCGTCCGGCCGCCGCTCCGGCGTCAGGAGCGATTCCGGCAGCGGATGAAGGGTGGGCGATTTCGGCGATCTGGGGAGCTTGCTCACACGGGCTCTCGGTCGGGGCCCGGCACAGGGCCTGCTCCGGTGGATGGGCGTTTCGCCCGATGTCGCACAACGCCGCCCGGCGCGCTACACTGCGCCATCGGCGGCACGCGACCGCCGCAGGGGGTTCGCGATGAGTGACACCTCACAGCAATTCGAGATGATGGCCCTCGACGATTTCGAGGAGCTGCTGGCCGACAAGCCGCGTAACGAGCGCTGGGAGCTGATCGGCGGCCGCGTCGTGCGGATGATGGTCGGAGCCCGCTGGGAGCATGGGCGCATCGTCCAAAACATCGCGACCGGACTTGAGAATGGATTTCGCGCCCGAGGATCTTCCTGTCAGACGTTCACCGAGACGTTCTACATGAAGAGCAAACCGCTCGATGCGGCGATGTTGCCGGATGTCCTCGTCGTCTGCGGCGACCTCGAACCGGGAACGACCTCGGTGGACAACCCAACCATCCTGTTCGAAGTACTGTCTCCGGGGACGGAAGCCCGAGACCGCTTCGAGAAGTGGCACGTCTATCAGCAGCTCGGATCCCTTCAGCACTACGTGCTGGTGGCGCGCGACAGACCGCATATCGAAGTCTTCGACCGGGTCGACGGCGTTTGGAGCGGACTCCGTGTCATCGAGGGACTCGATGCAAATCTCGATCTCGCGGCAATCCAGGCTGTGTTGCCCCTGGGCGACATCTACTATCGGGTGATCGCGCGCTGAGCGCCGGCCGGGCCGGCGCTCAGCTTGGGATCAATCCTTTTCGGGAGCGATCGCTTCCAGGCCGCCGATATGCTTCTGGGCGTAGAGCGCCAGGCCGATCTGAGCGATCAGGGTCTGCTGGGTCTCGAGGAAATCGATATGGCCCTCCTCGTCGGCGGCCAGCTCCTCGAACAGGATCTTCGACACGCGGTCGTTGATCGAATCGCAGTACTGCGCGGCTTCGAGATAGAGCGCGCGGGCCTCGGTCTCGGCCGCGAGATCGGAGGCAATGATCTCTTCGATATTCTGACCGATCCGCAGCGGATCGAGCTCCTGCAGGTTCGGAAACCCGTCGAGGAACAGGATCCGGTCGATGAACCGGTCGGCATGGTTCATCTCTTCGATGGATTCCTTGCGCCAGAACTTGGCGAGGTCGATGTAGCCCCAGTCGTTCAGCATGCGGAAGTGGAGCCAGTACTGGCTCACGGCCGTCAGTTCGCTGCGCAGACCTCTGTTGAGGTACTCGACGACCTTAGCATCACCCTTCATAAAACTCACTCCCGTCCGGCTATTTCAAGCTCGAAGGGGAGCGTGGGGCCTCGCACAGGCCCTCAGGCGGCGATCCCCTCCCCCGCAGTTTGGAATTGAACCAAACTACAGCTGCTTGCGCAACCCGTTCCGCACGCATGGCCGGCCTCCGCCACCGCGTCTTGCAGGGCACCCTGCAGAGCCGCCTGCATGATCGAACGGATGGTCCGGGCGCAGCGGCCGCATTTCGGGCTGCAGCCGAGGCAGGCATGGACCTGTGCCGGGGTTCTCGGGCAATCGGGCCCGTCCTTCAGGCAAGCGCGGACGGCACCATCGGACAACACGTTACAGGAACAGACGATCATGGGAGCTCGCTGAACGAAACAGGAAGCGTCGATCGCGAACGAGACAATTGCGTCATCGGCAAATTCCCCTCCCCGATCATTGGCTTGCGCGCCTCTTTAGAACTTTTAAAATCTACTGCTATCTCAACAACTTAACCGCCGCGGGACGAATGCGCAAGGCGCGCGGACGCGTCCTGTGGCCAGAAGGCTCGATCGTGGCGAGGCGGGCTCAGAAGACGTGGAACGCGATACCGGCGAGGAAGCTCTTCTCTTCCGTGCCCTTCAGGGTCGCCGTTTCAAGGTTCCCGAACTTGTTCAGCCAGTACTGGAAACCGATGAACACATCGACGCGGTCGGGCTGGTCGTAGACGAGCTTGCCGAGGTCGAGCACGAGGTTGGTGCGGGAGACGAATTCGAGCCCCGTCTCGCGGTTGAAGGCGAAGATCGACGGATTGCGGACACCGCGCCCCTTGGGCAGGACGATGTTGTTGATGCCCGTGACGCTGAGCGGCAGACCGGTGAAGGCCAGGGGAAAGTTGTAGGCGATCTCGATCTCGGGGACGGTGTCGTAGCTGATGTCCCGGTTCGGATAGGGATTGAAGCCGTTGCGGTTCCATTCCTTGTAGGCGTGGACCGAGGCGCTGAGGAAACCAGCCGGCACGTCGAAGGCGAAGTTCAGGCCGCCGACGACGTTGCGCTTGCGCGGGCCGAAGGCGGTGTCCTTCGTGTTGGCGTCTAACCCGTAGGAGAGGGAGACGTCCTTGACGAGGCCGGGCACTATGAACGCCTTGGTCCCGGTGAGGGCATTGAGGCTGAGGGTGCCGCGGTAGAGGCCGTAGACCTCCGTCGCGCCGTCATCGCGCAGGAAGAGCCCGCCCGGGGCGTTGGTCGTGCCAGCGCGTTCCTGCGAGCCGGATTTCAGGATGTCCAGGGAGAGGAGATTGGTGCCGTAGGCCCAGGCATTCGCATGCGAGAGGGTGAAGATCTGCTTGGGGATACCCCGCGAGCGGAACGACCCGTCCGCGTTCCGCACCCGCACGCCCGGCTCGGCGGCGGGGAACTGGTAATGATAGCTCACCTGGGTATCGGAAAAGAGGAAGAAGGGTGAAGGTGCATCCGGAGCGGGGGACGGTGCGCCCGCAGGATCGGCCGCCAGAGCCGGTGCCAGCGCCGCGCACGAGACCAGCGCGGCCGCCAGCGATGTCCAGAAGCCCGTCATGTTCACCCCGGCAGAGCGGTTCCGCCCAGTCGGGGCTCGGATCAGTAGCCGGTTTCACGGATCGTCGGAAGGACGAAAGCCGATCCTCCCGGCGAAGGATGCGGGCGCGCCGCGCTCAGCGGGCGAGTTCGCGGAGCCCGAGGCGGATCAGCGTCTTGGCCTCCGCCCCCTCCCCGGCGCCCTTCATCGCGGCGGCGATGGCGGCGGAGGCCTGGACCGGGGCGTAGCCGAGATTGACCAGGGCTGAGATCGCATCGGCGGCGGGTTGCGGCGCGGTGCGGTCCTCCACCGCGCCGGACAGGGCGAGCACGGCGGGGTCGATGGGCGCGAAGGCCGGCGCCTTGTCCTTCAGTTCCGCGGTGAGGCGGGCAGCCAGGCGCGGGCCGACACCCGGCGCGCGGGCGATGGAGGTCTTGTCCCCCATGGCGATGGCGGTGGCGAGGGCCTCCGGCTCCAGCACCGAGAGCAGGCCGAGGGCCACCTTCGAGCCCACCCCCTGTACGGTCTGGAGCAGGCGGAACCACTCGCGCTCCGCATCCGACCGGAAGCCGTAGAGCCGGATCATGTCCTCGCGGACATGGGTCTCGATGGCCAGCGAGGCCGCCTCGCCCGCTTCCGGCATCCGCTGCAGGGTGCGGGCGGAGCAATGCACCACGTAGCCGACGCCCTGTACGTCGAGGATCACGAAATCCTCGCCGTAGGAATCCACCACGCCCTTCAACTTGCCGATCATGCGTCATCCCGTCATCACGGACAGGTCTTTACCAGGGACAGGCCCGCCTGTCCGACACGCCACCGAGAGAAAGTGACCGCCCGATGCGCACCCCCCTCGCCGCCCTCCTCATGGTGATGGCCGCCGCCCACGCCCATGCTCAGACACCGGCCCAGAACCCGGCCCAGGATGCCGCCCCCACCACGGACCCCACCCAGGTCCGGGCCGGCAGCTACGTGCTCGACGCGGCCCACGGCAAGATCACCTGGTCGGTGAGCCACCTCGGCTACTCGACCTATTACGGCCAGATCACCGACGTGTCGGGACAAGCCGACCTCGACCCCAAGGATCCGGGCAAGAACCGGCTCACCGTGACCATCGGCATGGGAAGCATCAACGCCCTGAACGAAACGCTCAACCGCCATCTCCAGGGGCCGGACTTCTTCGACACCCAGAAGTTTCCCACCGCCACCTTCACCGCCACCCTGGTGGAGCCCACGAGCCCAACCACGGCCCGCGTCGCCGGCAGCCTCACCCTCAAGGGCGTGACGAAGCCCGTGGCGTTCGACGCCACCTTCAACCGGGCCGGCCTCAACCCCATCGACAAGCGCTATACCGTGGGCTTCGACGGCTGGGCCGTGATCAAGCGCTCGGATTTCGGCGTCAACGCCTTCCTTCCCGCCATCGGCGACGACGTGTCCCTGCGGCTCGAGGGCGAATTCAAGGCGCAGTGAGCGCTCGCCTCCCCGCGCGGGGAGGCGTTTCAGGCGGTGCGGCCCCCGCCTCTTCCCGCAAGGTGGGAGAGGAGAATGCTCACCCCTTCGCCAGGGCCGCCGCGATCCGCGCGGCGGCAAGCCCGCTCACCCCGGCGACGGGGGCGTGGAGCTTCTTCAGGGCATGCGCCCCGCGATGGTTGGCATGGGTGACGGCGATGGCCAGGGCATCCGCAGCGTCCGCGGTCTTGAACTCGGCCTTGGGCATCAGGAACTTCACCATCGCCTGGATCTGCACCTTCTCGGCGTGCCCGGAGCCGCAGACGGTCTTCTTGACCAAGTTGGCGGCGTATTCGGAAACCGGCAACCCGGCCAGGGCCGGCACCAGCAGGGCGATGGCGCGGGCATGCCCGAGCTTCAGGGTGGCCTGCGCATCCTTGTTGACGAAGGTCTCCTCCACGGCGACCTCGTCGGGCGAAAACCCCGACACCACGCGGGTGATGCCCTCGTGCAATTCCCGCAGGCGCAGGGCGAGCGGCAGATCCCCGTCCGAGGTCACCACGCCGCAATCGACGTAAGTCAGCTTCGCCCCGACGACGGAGATCAGCCCCCAGCCGGTACGGCGCAGGCCGGGATCGATGCCGAGGATGCGGATGGGGGTCATGGGGGCCTGTATCGCGGTGACTGCCTATGGCGCGCCATCATAGGCCAGACGGCCGGCCGCGGATGCCCCCTCCCTCGCCGACCGAGGCCTTCCGGCCGCCGACATGCTCCACGGCAACACCGGCTTCCAAGCCCCGACCTTCGGCATATGTCGCGGCGGTACCCAGCGTCAGGCCCTGACCACTGAGGAGGTTTTTGCCGCAGAACCGGGGGCCGCTTCTGCGAAACCTGCTCAGGATCTGAAAAGGTCCTCCAGCGCTCTCAGCACCGTCGCGACCTCGACCGGCTTCTCCAGGCGGCGAATGTGAGCGTAGGCGTCCGGGACGTCGGCCTGGTCGTATCCCGTAGTAAACACGAACGGCACGGCGCGTGCGATCAAGGCGTCCGCGAGCGGGTAGACGTTCTCGCCGCCGAGATTCACGTCCAGGCATGCGGCGTCCGGCGCGGCGCCTCGTTCCAGCATGCGCAATCCGCCCTCCACGGAGGCGACCGGACCGAGCATCTCGGCTCCTACGTCCTGCAGCGCGCTGCTCAGCTCGTCCGCGAGAAAATACTCATCCTCCGCGACGAGGATGCGTCGTGCTTGGAGCGTGTCCTCAGGCATCGGCCATCTTCCCGGACATCATGCGTCCCGATACGGGCAGCGCAATGGTGCAGTGAACCCCATCGGATTCCATCACGTAGGTTGTCCTGGCACCGAGCTGGTAGGGCAAGGCCCGCTCGATCAGCTCGCGGCCCGCCCCATTCCGTTGCGAGCCCGTCTGCAACGGCATGACGACGCCACGCTCGCGCCAGTCCACGTGCAGCCACGGCCTCTGCTCCGGTTCGGCATGCTCCAAGTGCCAGTTGATCTCGAGGCGCGCTTGCGGTTGCGCGAGGGCACCGTACTTGACCGCGTTGGTCGCGAGTTCGTGCACGGCCAGCGCGTAGGTCTGCAACGTCGACGAGCGCAGAGCGACGCCGGATGGCCCCTTCAAAACGATCCTCGCGCCCTCCCCGTCGATGGCGGCGACCTCGCTGCGGATCAACTCGTCGAAGGTGATGCGCGCCCCCTCGGCGATGCGGGAGAGAAGGCCCTGTACCCGGGACAGGGCGGCCAGACGAACGATGTAGCGTGCCTTGAAGTCCGCCAGATCCGCGCTGTTCCGCAAGGTCTTTTCAGCCGTGGCGCGCACGATACTCATGAGGTTGCGGGTGCGATGCTGCAGTTCGGCGACGAGCACGCTCATATGCTCGGCCCTCTCCTTCTCCTCGGTGATGTCCCTCCCGACGCCGCCGATCCAACGCACCGTTCCGGACGCGTCACGCATCGGGAAGGCGGTATCGCGCAGCCAGCGGATCTCATCGTTGGTCGGCCGCCGGATGCGGTACTCGAAGCTGACCCTCTCTCCCATCGTGACACGCTGAAGATTGGCGACCGCACGCTCGCGGTCCTCCGGCACGATGAGATCGGCCCATCCCACCATGTTGTCGCCGAAGAGGGCCGCCGTTCGGTCCAGGCCGTAGATCGTCTCGAAGGCGGGTGTGAGATACATCCACTGGAACGTCGCGGCGTCGCGCATCCAGAGCACGTCGGAAGAGGCCTCGCCGAACTGGCTGAGGCGCGCCTCGCTCTCGCGCAGGGCCGCTTCGGTACGCTTGCGTTCGGTGATGTCGGAGAACAGAAGCGCCACGGTGCGCGCATTCGGATCGCCGATGCGATAGGCATAGACCGACCACCACCGGTCGAGCTGCTCGGACCCGGCCTCGAACCGCGCGGGTACTCCCGTTAGGGCGACCCGACCGTAGGCGTCGATCCAGAACTGGTCCAGGCCGGGCGTGATGTCACGCATCCACCGGCCAGCCGCATCCCTGATGCCGGTCTGCGCCTCGAAGGCGGGGCTGACTTCCTCGAACCGATAGTCGGTCGGGTTGCCCTCGCCGTCGAACGCCACCCTGATGGTGCAAAAACCCTGGTCGAGGGCATTATAGAGACCGAGATAACGCTCCTCGCTCTCGCGTAACGCCGCCTCCGCCGTTTTCCGTGCCGTCACGTCGCTGGCGGCTCCGAACCACTCGACGATCTCGCCGTTGCCGGCCAGGATCGGAACGGCGCGCGAGTGCGTCCAGCCGACGCTGCCGTCGGTCCGTCGAACACGATGCTCCAGTTCGAAGACCTGCTTGCCACGGATCGCTCCGTCGATGGCAGCGTCGATGGTGGGGCGATCCTCCGGCAGGATGGTGCCGTTCACCCAGCCCTGGCCCAGGCTTCCCTCGTCCGCGAGGAACCCCGGTCCGTCGAGCCGACGCATCTCCGACCAGTCCGGGCTCATTCTATAGATCACGTCCGAACTCGCCGTGACGAAGGCACGGAATCGCTCTTCGCTCTCCTGCAGTGCCACCTCGGCACAGGCACGCTCGATCGCCGACCGCATCCGCTCGCCGACGCTGCGGATGAGGAACCGCTCGGCCTCGGTCCATGAACGAGGAGTCGCGTGTTGGGCGCAGAGAATGCTCGTCCGCTGACCGTCCCCGAGCAGAACGACATCGGCGAAGGAAGCGATGCCTCGTGACTGGAGTTCGGCTTTCGCGGCAGCGCCGAGACGTGCGTCCGTCTCGACGTCACACACCGCCACGACTTCGCCGACACGGTAGGCCGCGAGAAACTCCGGGTCGAAAGCGTCCAAGGAATACTCGCCGACGATGGAAGAGACACCGCGGCCATGCTCGCGCTGGATCGTCAAGCGACCCTCGCTGATCTCACCGTAGCAAGCGCGGCTGATATTGAGGTGATCGCCGAGTTGCCGGGCCGCAGCCTCCGCGATCTCGGCCGGTGCCTTGAGCGGCCGGAGAATGTCGCTCAGGCGGAGCAGGAACGCATGGTGCTCCTCGCTCTCCCGCAACGCCTTCGTGCGGTCGGTGACGCGCCGCTCCAGATCTTCCCTCGCAGCCTGCGCCTCATCGAGGGCCCCGGTCATGACGTAGGCGGCGGAGGCAAAGCGCGTCAGGCGCGTGAGCAGCCTGAGATCCTCACCATCGAAAGCACGCTCCCCGTCATGGGCACTGACCCACAGGGTACCGACAGGCTCGTCGCGGGCAGGGAACGGGATCAGTAGAACCTCGTGGATGAAAGGTTCGGCGGCGGCGGCGGGGACGTGGGTGTGCGGACGCGAGAACAGCAGGGGGGTGTTACGGGTCACCACGATGCCGCATGGATTCGCTTCGTATGGCATGATGCCGCCGAGACGCGCCGCCCATAGCCCGGCGACAGCATCCCATCGGAAAGCGCTCACTCCGTTGTGGGATCTCAGGATGCTGATGCCGGCCGATCCGGCGATCCCCCTCTCGACGATCAGGTCGACGAGGCGCTGCAGGATGCTGCCGGGACTGACGGTCAGTTCCAGCGCCAGTTCGGAGAGGACGTGGGCTTCCGCCTCGAAGTCGGGAGGG
>NZ_VRVC01000033.1:0-40455 GCF_008040005.1 Methylobacterium sp. WL19 | reverse complement strand
AGGAGCCGTCGTTGAGCCAAAGGCGTGCCCGTTTCGGCTGGCGAGCGGGAACCTTGAGCCCTTCGAGCCGCCAGATGCGTTCAACGCGCTTTACGTTCACCGTCCAGCCGTCGCGCCGGAGCAGGGCTGTGATCCGGCGATAGCCGTAGCGCCCGTACTGCAGAGCCAAAGCGACGATGGCGGACGTCAGAGCGGCCTCGTCCTCGATCACCACGGCGGATTTGCGCTGGGTCGAACGATGCTGACCCAGAACACGGCAGGCGAAGCGTTCCGACACGCCGTGCTCGGCAATGACGTAGTCGACACAAGCCCGGCGGCGAGCCGGGCTCAGAAGTTTTGCTGGCGCTGCCCTTCGGGTCCCGCAGCCGCCTCCTTCAGGATGAGCTTCTCCAGGGTCAGATCGGAGATTGCTCGACGAAGGCGCTGGTTCTCGGTCTCCAGAGACTTCAGCCGCTTAACTTGGTCACCCTTCAGACCGCCGTACTCGGAACGCCAGCGGTAGTACGTGACCTCGGTCACTTCGATGGACCGGATTGCATCAGCAACTTTACGGCCCTGCGAGACCAAGACATCGACCTACCGCAGCTTAGCGACGATCTCTTCAGCCGTATGCTTCTTCCGTCTCATGAAAACATCCTCCACATGGCTCGAAGCCATACCTCAGGGAGGACCACTTTTCAGGAGGCAGACCAATCAAGCCAGATCGGCCATTAATGCGTTCTTCTTGCCGCGGCAGATGAACGCGAATTGCTACGACAACCTCTCCATATGCCTAAGGTTGTGTTCACGGAGGATCAGCGTTCTTCTGGCATTAGCCCAATCCCCATACTGCTCCCGGCATGGGCCTAAGCTAAATGGGCAGCCTGTTACGCATTGGAATCCGTTTGTCTTCTAATGCGCTCGCCGAATAATTTGTTTAGACAATGGCTTCCATGGAAGTGCAATTTATTCGGCGGATGCTCGTAATTTTGCAGCGAAAAACAGAACAACATTTTTCAACCAAAGCGATATTAAAGTATGTGAACGCACACACCTGCCTCTGCGGCACAGTAACTCCAAATTTCGTCTATTACCGTACAAATCCTGTTAATATCTGACAGACAAGATCACCCTCGGACACAACCGATGGCCCTCGCCGTGCAACTGCCTCACAACTCATCTGACGAAGCCATAGTCGACAATGGCATAGCTGATCCCGAATTGACGGAAGCAGCTTCGGTAGCCGCCTTCACCGACATTGTGGCATTAGCTACTCGCATGTTTGATGTCGAAGCCGCCTTCGTTTCCCTGCTAGATAAACAGCGCCAAGTATTTCAGGCACATATCAATTCAAGCTTGTACGAAATCGGCCGCGAGGTGGCATTCTGCTCACATACCGTGTCGCAGGAAAATGCCTTCGTAATCTTAGATGCTGCTAATGATCCATGTTTTAAGGACAATCCCTACGTCGTCGGAGCGCCCCACATCCGTTTCTATGTTGGTATCCCCCTACGTACACCTTCGGGCAACGCTGTTGGGGCACTTTGCCTCGCGGATACAAAGCCGCGCGACGGTTTCTCTGATGTGGACGTGCACTCACTTCGGCAACTGGCCAACCTCGCGATTAGTCACATGGAGCTGAATAGGCTCGAAATAGCGCAACGCGAAAGCCAAAGTCGTTTCGAACACATTACCTCGACATCACCCGATGGAATCGTATGCGCCGACGCAGACGGCCACATCACTGTTTGGAATGCCGCTGCGGAGCAAATGTTTGGTTACAGCGGTGCCGAAGCAGTCGGGCAGTCTATCGACCTGATCGCCCCCGAACGCATGCGCGGGAGCCGTGTCGACGGTCTCCAGCGTGTGGCAAGCGGAGGAGATCCTTTGATGATTGGCAAGACTATTGAGCTACAGGCTCGACACAAGAATGGCGAGGAATTTCCTATCGAGCTCTCATTGTCGCAATGGCAGGAGGACGGGCGGACCGCCCTCGGCTCGATCGTACGCGATATCCGTGGACGGCGCGCAAATGAGGAACGTCTTTTCCGGCTAGCTCATCTTGACCCTTTGACAGAACTTCCAAATCGTTCAGTTCTTCGCAAGCGCCTCATCGAAATTACAAAAGCAACACAGCCTGTTTCAGTACTGATGATTGATCTTGATGGCTTCAAGGAGATCAACGACAATTATGGCCATGCTACTGGTGATGCGCTTCTTAAAAAAATGGCTTCCCGACTGTGCAACTGCGTAAAGCCGACTGATACAGTGTCGCGCCTGGGCGGTGACGAATTTGTGCTTCTCCTTAATAATATTGACGATCCAGTCAGAGCAGCCGACGTTGCCAATGCAATTATAGCAGCTGTTGCGACACCATTCGACTTTGAAGGCCAGGCGCTGATAATACGCTGCAGCATCGGCATTGCGTTATCATCAGATAATAAAGAAGGTGCAGACAGCTTACTTTCGTGCGCCGATCTTGCGCTTTATCAAGCTAAAAATGAGGGGCGCAATTGCTATAGAATTTTTACGCGAGTTTTGAGAGACAGGGTAAGGCGCACTCGCACTTGTAGAGAAAATATAGGCCGCGCAGTCGAATTTAATCAGTTTAGATTGCACTATCAGCCGCAGGTACGGCTTAAGGACGGTGCCCTCGTGGGGGCCGAAGCCCTGATTCGGTGGCAGCATCCAAAGCACGGTTTACTGACGCCCGAGGCATTCCTAGACGTTCTGGATAACAGCCCTCACGCCACCGAGGTGGGCAACTGGGTGATGAGAACTGCATGTGCGCAGGCTGCAGAATGGCGGAGATCAGGAGCCAGTGAGTTCCGCATGGGGGTGAATTTATGTAGCGCACAGTTTCGGCAGGGTAATCTCGCCGAGACGGTCCGAAAAACCCTCATGGTCACAGGCCTTCCCGCTGCGAATTTAGAGCTAGAGATAACTGAAAACATTGTGCTTCGACAAGAAGCTGGTTTAGCAGAGACATTACATTCCGTACGTGAGAGCGGCGTTGGCATTGCATTTGATGATTACGGGACTGGCTACGCCTCCCTGAGCCTTCTTAAGCGATTTCCGCTGACCCGCCTAAAAATTGACCGCTCATTTGTGACGGGCATGATGGGGTCGAGCAAGGATGAAACGATCGTACGTGCGATTCTTCAGCTTGGACATGGATTCGGTTTGCAAGTGATTGCTGAGGGTATCGAGACAGCGGCCGAACACGCACGGCTGCGTGCTAAGGGATGTCAGGAGGGACAAGGCTATCTGTTCGGCAAACCGATGCCAGCAGATATGTTTGCGGCCCGGTTTGATCTCGGCAATAGAGACGATCTGGCCAATAAGCTTGCAGCCCACTAGTTCTTCGATTGCGTACGCCCGAAGCATCGTGCGATCTATACCTATATTTAAACGACATAAAATTACAATCCGTTTATACAAACTTAGATTTATTATATATTGATCGTTAGATGATTTTTTCGAAAGTTATCATCAGAACTATAGTAGCATCTAGCTTGTTCGAAATTTATGGTCCACCAATTTTTCTGAAAGCGGCTGCTTTAGGACGTCTCAGCGGGCAGCGTCAAAATGGAACATTTAAACATCCATTTTTGTTGTTAACACAGCCCCCTGCTTTCATTTACGCGGCCTCAATGTTTACGAGGGCAGGGTTGTATGGCGCGGAATACCCATCGGAAAGTTGACCTATGACACGCGGATGCAAGGGCTGCCAGAATGGCCAGCCGCTGCCTTTCGAGTTCACGATGGCGTTTCACCCCATTCTTGACCTCGTTGAAAACACCGTCTGGGGCTACGAGGCTCTGGTCCGGGGCACGGAAGGCCAAGGTGCCGGGCAGATCCTCGCCATGGTCGACGATGCGAACCGATACAAGTTCGACCAATCTTGCCGTGTTAAGGCGATCGAACTTGCCGGCGCGCTGTTTCCCAACGCTGAGACCCGCCTGTCCATTAATTTTATGCCCAACGCTGTCTACGAACCCGCCGCGTGCATTCGTGCAACCCTGGATGCCGCTCGCCGTGTCGGCTTTGCGCACCGGCAGATCATGTTCGAGTTCACCGAGAATGAGCGCATGACGGATGTCGTGCACGTACAGCGGATCGTCGCAGAGTATCGCAAGCAGGGGTTTGCAACGGCGATTGACGATTTTGGGGCCGGCTACGCCGGGCTAAATCTCCTGGCAAACTTCCAACCCGATTTCATCAAGCTCGACATGGAGCTCATCCGCGGGATCGATACATCGCGGCAGCGCCAGACCATCGTCGCCGCAGTGGTCGCTATGGCCCAGAAGCTGGGCGTGGCGGTGATCGCGGAGGGGATCGAGACGCAAGCAGAACTCGTGACCCTACGAGCGGCTGGAATTCATCTGGTCCAGGGCTATCTCTTCGCCAAACCGGCCGTCGCTTCTTTACCAGCAGTATGGCTTCCGCAACGGGATCTCAGCGCTATAAGCGCTAAATTGCCTGTCCTCGACGCGATCGATGCGCATGCAGCCTGAGCATCATATGCCCAACCTCCAAGGCACAACCATGCTCTCCTTCGAAACAATCTCGTTGCGTGATCTCAACACCCACGACGTGGAAGGGCTGGATGCGCTGCCATTTGGGGTCGTTGGCTTCTCGTCGGACGGCATTGTCGAACTCTATAACGCAACAGAAGAGCGGCTGGCCGGCCTGCCTCGCAAGAGTGTGCTCGGCACACATTACTTCTCAACAACGGCGCAGTGCATGAATAATTTCATGGTTGCGCAGCGCTTTGAGGATGAAACGGAGATCGACGCCATCATCGACTACGTCCTTACCCTGCGCATGCGCCCTACGCCCGTTCGTCTTCGGCTCTTGAAAGCATCCGGAATGGATCGGCGCTACATCCTCATTCAGCGTTGAGAGTGGCCCCGTGACAACCGAGCTCGAAGCCGAAAACACGACCCTCCTTCAGTTCCTCTACGCGTGTCCTGCTGGCCTCATCGAGTTCTCGGCTGCTGGCGATATTGGCTTGGTCAATCCGGTCGCGATGGGCCTCCTGCTCCCGATTGCCGGGCGTCCCTTCGTCACCAATCTCTTTGAGGTCATGGACGGCTGCGCGCCGGAATTGTTGAACATGATCCAGCAGTTCGCATCGGTTCACGGTACGGTCTGCGATAGCCACCGCATCGTGACCGGGCGCGGAGGGCAATCGGCGGTCCTCGCATGCAGCATCGTGAAGCTGACCGAGGACCGTTACATCGCGACGCTGTCGGACGTGACCGAACAGGTTGCGCGCGAGAAGCGGCTGAAGCAGGCGGAAGTTTGGTTCGCGTCGCTCCTGGACGGCATTGATGACGTTGCCGTCCTCTCCTTGGACGTTGACGGCTGCATCGATGGAGTGACATCGTCCGTGGTCCGGCAGACCGGTTTTACGGAAGTCGATTTGCTCGGTCGGCAATTCGAATCCTTCGCCCGGCCAGATCGTGCTTCGGCGATGCCGCTCCCCGGTGAGGCTATCACCGTTGCCCGAAGAGACGGCTGGCACCTGCACGAGGGCTGGCATGCCCGTGCCGACGGGAGCCGATACTGGTGTCAACGGCTGGTTGCCGTACGCGATAACTCGGATGGAACAACGGCCGGCTTTACGCTCGTGTTGCGAGCGGTGACACGACAGGGACGGGACGCTGCAGATCTGCGGCGGATGCTGACGCGCGATCACCTGACCGGCGTGAGCAATCGCGCTCATTTCTTCGAGGCGGCGGAGCGCCACTTCGCTCGGTGCCTTCGAGATGGCCGATCCCTGGCGCTGATCGTTCTCGATGTGGATCATTTCAAGCAGGTGAACGACGAGCACGGGCACGCAGCTGGCGACACCGTGCTCTGCGAGGTGGCGCGCCGCTGCCAGAGCGAGCTCCGCCCCGAGGACGTCTTCGCCCGACTGGGAGGCGAAGAGTTCGTTGTCCTTCTGCCCGGAGCGACACTTGAGACAGCGGCGGTGGCGGCCGAGCGCTTGCGCATCGCGCTCGCAAGCGATGGCTTCGATATGGGAGGGATTGAGCTGCGGATCACGGCAAGCTTTGGCTGTAGTGCTCTCGATGCGGGAACGACCGCGTCCCTCGCCGGACTGCTCGCGGCCGCTGATACCGCCTTGTACCAAGCCAAACGAGCAGGTCGAAATCGGGTCGCCGTGTCGGAAGCGGACCAGGTGGCAGCCTGAGCACCGGCTCTCCAGCGATGCTGTCGCGACGCGCGCTTGCGACCGTCCTCCAAAATCTCCTTGGCGCAGAGCTTCTTGTCGCGCGCGGTCGTGGCAACCCCGGCGCACGGCAGCCCATCGACCTTCCGTCCGAATGGCCACTGGCCCTGCAGATCACTGACAACACGAAGGTGGGGCTCGGATGTGACTCCCTAGAGGCGATGTGGCTCGCCTCTGCGGTCAACGAGATGTTCCATCTGCACGAGGCGGCCAGCGAAGAGGTACTTCTGACGGACACAACGTTCGGAGACTGGATAGAGCGCATTGAGGCGGCGTGGAGGTCCGGAGTGGCCGCGATCACCTTCACGACGTCGGGAACGACGGGGACACCGAAGCGATGCGCCCATTCTGCCGAAGCCCTGCTGACAGAAGCGTCCTTTCTGGCCCGGCTCTTCCGGGATCGGCGGAGGGTCGTCTCCCTGGTGCCTGCACACCATGCCTACGGCTTCCTGTTTGCCGCGCTTCTGCCGGATATGCTCCGTGTCGAGCACCTCGACGCAACGCGCTTCAGCGCCGCGGAATTGGCCCGCAACCTTACACCGGGCGATCTCGTCGTCACCTTTCCCGATCGCTGGCGGTGGCTGGAGCGATCCCTGCCGATCTGGCCCCGGGACGTGGAGGGTGTGATCTCGACGGCACCGTGCCCGCCAGCCCTGATTACATCCCTTTGCGAGCGCGGCCTCTCGGCGATGACGGAGGTCTACGGGTCGTCGGAGACGATTGGTGTGGCAGTGCGCCGGTGGCCGCAAACCTCCTACCAGCTCATGTCGCATTGGCGCTTCGCCGAACCCATCCGTGAAGACGCACCAGAAATCGTCCATCGATCCGGCCGTCACTTCCCATTGCCGGATCGCATCCGGCTCCAGGACGGGGGTCGCTTCCACTTGGCGGGCCGGAACGATGGAGCCGTACAAGTCGGCGGCGTCAACGTGTTCCCGGATCGCATAGCGGCGACCCTCCGAGACATACCGGGTGTTCGAGAAGCAGCTGTGCGGCTCATGCGGCCGGAGGAGGGAGCTCGCTTGAAGGCTTTCGTCGTACCCGAGCCAGAGACCGACCTGACCGTCTTACGGAGAGAGCTCGATGCATGGATCGACGCATCCCTGCCGGCTGCGGAAAGGCCGACGGCAATCACATTCGGTCCCAAATTGCCGAAGAGCATGATGGGCAAGCTGGCCGAATGGTAACCGACGAAGGCGGCTATCCCATCTCATCTCCTCATCCCGAATTTCGTCAGCATAGTCAGCGGCTAAATAAGGGCGACCGGTCGTCGTCTCGGCGAAAACGACGGGCGACCGATCGATCCCGCTTCGCTGCATCGAGAAGTAGCTCTATCTGGGCCGGTCTGCGCCGTTCCGAATAACCCTCGATCGTTGGCACATGGAAGAAGAAGGTACGTATCTCGGCTGGTGAACGGACCTCGTCCTATCATTCGGAAGCGGACGTTCCACTTCGACTTAAAGCAGTGGTTTACGAACTCGGCTTCTGATCGGGAACGATCAACAATCCGACCAAGATGAAGGCAGGCACAAGCACGCACCAGAAGGACAAGGCGGCAACACCGAACGCCCCCGCCAATGCGCCCGCCGCGAACGCCAGCACGGCGGACAGTGTGCGCCGCAGCCGGATCCTAACCTGCTCACTGAGCCTCGCCCCGCACAGGCGGTCGGTTAGGTCGATCACGGCCTGCGTGACGTTTACGGTCATCACCGTCGTTGCCGCCAAGTGGCCGATCACCAGACGCCCGATCCCGTTCTGGATGCCCATCGCAGCGACCCCGAGCATGCCGACGCCAATCGCCTTCGCGCCATCCGGTGAGCCGAGCGGCGACATGGCCGCGCCCACAATCGCAAAGGCGATCAGGACGACGGCTTCGAGCGCCAGCAAGGGGCGCAGCGGCGACGACCCTCTCCGCTCAAGGGCCAGGGCAATCAGGCGCGTGGCAGCGACGGCCAAGATGAACGTCGGCAAGGCGAGGAGCTTTGCGATAACACCGGTCGAGGTCGAGATTAACTCCGCACCGATCAGGACGAAGTTGCCGGTGACGTGGGCCGTGAACAGGCCAGTTAGGGCGATGAAAGCGGCGGCATCCACGAAGCCGGCGACGAAGGCAAGCCCGGCACCGATTGCGGTGTCTCTAGCAGTGTGAGCGGACACGATGCATCGGCCTCCTCAGCACCCAACCCGGTTATAGGGCTTCATCCACCAGGCTGCTGTAAAGCGGAACTACCGAGAGTCTGCAACGGGTCGGTTTCCGCCCGTCGACGTTTAAGAATTTTCCTCGCAACAGCGGATGGTCGATCTCTGCTGAACGCTTTACCGCCCGCGCTTGGGATGTGCTTCATCCGCGCGCTGGACGGTCGTAGCGACGCATTGTAGGCGTCCGCGGCGGAAGCGAGATCGCTGCACCAGACGAGGTTGGCCTTTTGAATGAGCATGGAGGCACCGCACCGTTGACGGTCTACCTCGACGTGGACGGCGTCGTGACGACGGTCAGCTATCAACAGCAGGCCGGCAAGGACAAGCTCAACCCGGCCCAGGTCGCCATCGTCGCTGGCTTGGTGAGGGAGTTCGACGCCAAGGTGGTCGTCTCCTCGACGTGGCGCGTCGACGACTGCCGTCCGACCCTGGTTGATGCCGGCCTTCCCGAGACCTGCTTTCACCCCGACTGGCGCACTGCCATCCTGCCGACGAGCCGAGATGCTGCAACGGGCGGCATGCTCTCCGCCGAACGCGCCGGGCGCGGCGACGAGATCGCCGAGCACGCGACCCGAAATCGCATCACGGATTACCTCGTCCTCGACGACGTCGAGGTTGGCCCTGCCCATCTGGGTCGTCACGTCCGACCGCTCGCGGATTTCGGCCTGAGCGAAGCGGATCGGCGCTTGGCCCGGAGGCTGCTGGCCGGGATGGTCGATCTCCGCCGGGCCATGGATCGGAATGGCTCACGTTCCACGACCGTCGATTTACGCTTCCGTAGGGATTGAACTTTCCGAAGGCTCGGGTCATTCCATGACAGCGGTGTGACACACGCGTCATGCTGCCCCCGACATCGATAAGGTCACCTCGACCTTCGCCGGACCAGCCAGTCCGGTCCGTCCTCGGCACCGCATCCGTGCGACCGCTGGGAATGCGTCGCGTCGGATTTTCGCGTGGCGGGAAGGAGTGGCTGCGATGTTAAGGTTCAAGAATCAGGACACGCTGTCCAGTCCCTCGCTTTCCGCCTTGGGGATCGTCGAACGGTCGGCCGCAAAGGCCTATGCTGATCTCATCGCCACTGGCTGGTCCGAGATCGGTTTCGGGTACCATGGCACCGTCCATGCGCATCCGGACCACCCGGACGTTGTCGTGCGCTTTGCACGCAAGGCGGACGGGTTCGGCGATTATGCGGCTCTGCTTCGCAAAGGTTTTCCGGGCTCCGACGGACCGCATGCGCCTCGTGTCCACGACATGCATGTCAGCCGTTGCGGCGCGCTGATGACCGTGGGGTCGCGTCTCACCGATCCCGCGCGCGACGCCTGGTGGCTGGCTTATGCCCACGCCGTCATCGCGGACCACCCTGGCGTCACGATGGATGAGGGCGTGCGCGACCGGTTCAAGGTGGAATGGCCGGCGCACGAGCCCCGGGTCGATCATCCGAGCTTCGACGGCATCCGCGAAGCGTTCAGGGCTGCATGGCCCGGATACGAGGCCTATGTCGCCGACTTGCGGGCCGTGTCGCCGCAGGGGCTCGACCCTAATATCGGCAACGTCCTTGTCGGCGGTGACGGCAGTCCTGTCGTGAACGATCCGCTATGCGACGACGGATACGGCCTGTGGCGCTCACCGCTCTTGCGGATTCTGTCTCGCTGCGCGGATGTCTCGCGGCGGCTGATCGGTGACGCAATCGGCAGAACCCCCGCTCCCGCCTGATCGCGGGGGCGACCCCGGAGGGCGGACGGGCGCGTCGGACCGATGACTAGAACACCATCGACGGTTTCTTCGTACGAGACCTGCTTTCGAGAGGCCATCTCAACACGGCATTCCCTAATGTCCGATTCGGCGATGAACCAAACATCGTCGCCGCGACTGGGTCGGGTCGCGAGCAGACCCAGTGGCATCGCTACCGACATCAGAGTTTCCGTCACGCAAAAGCTAAACCCGGCCGCGTACCCGATCCCCGCGCCCCTCTCCATGCGGTGGCTCCGGCGGTCGCGCAGGCGAGGTCCTGTACCAGGGTCGCCTCGCCGTAGACGCCGACTGCGCCGATCAGGATACCATCCCGCCTCAGGGGTATGCCGCCGCGCTCGTGGAACGCTGCGGTACCCTCGCCCTCGACGACGGAACAGTAGAGGTCGTCCCCGGGCGGGGGCATAATCTCGCTCGGCTCGCCCGATGTCCGTCGTCAGATGATTTGGGATATTCTGCGGTGTTCAGGAGCGGAGGCTCTGGTCCATCTGGGGTAAGAGGTTAGGCGGCCTGCGCGTGGTGGCGCAAGCGGCGATCCATGAGGGTCTGGCGCTTGATGCGTTCCCGCTCGGCCAGGATCCCTTCGCCGCGTCCGAAGTAGCACCCCGACGCCGAACTGGCCGGGCAGCCCGGCGGTGGAGAAGCCGCCGAACCGGCTCTCGGTCCAGTTGCTCACCGGACCGGCGGCCACGGCGAGCCGCGTCTGGGCCGCCGGGACCATCAGGACCATTCCGATCAGGATCAGCATGACGGCCGCGCCGGTCCGGAAGATGCCGGCGTCGAGGCCGATGGCGAAGCCGACGGTCGCCACGAACAGGCCGATGACCACGAACGACAACGCCAGGCCGGCAGCGAGTGCCGCCGGGCCGAGCCTATGCTCCGACGCCGCCGCGCCGAGCACCAGCGGCAGCAACGGCAGCACGCAGGGCGACAGCACCGAGAGGATGCCGGCGAGGAAGGCGAGGCCCAGGCTCGTGACCATGACGGCTCAGATCGCCTTGTCGAGGAGCGAGGAGATCGCCTCGGGCTTGGTCTCGCCGGCCGAGCGCCCGGTCTCCTTCTCGCCCTTGTAGGTGATGAGCGTGCTCTGCATCGTCGCGCCGAACCGCTTCACCACGTCCTTGCGGCTGTCGAAGTCGACGTCGAACACCTGCAGGTCCTTGAACTTCGGGTCGGCCTCAAGCTTCGACAGGATCGGCTTCTGGGCGGCGCAGGTGGTGCACCACGGGGCGGTGATGTGCACCAGGATCGGCTTGCCGGCCTTCTGGGCAGCCTCGAAGGCGGCGGGCGTGTATGCCATCTCGGCGGCGCCGGCGGCGGTGCCGAACAGCATGGGGGCGACGGCGAGGGCGGCGAGCAGGATGCGGCGGGTGGTCATGGATGTTTTTCCTTCGCGGATGGATCGATGTGGAAGAGGGCTCAGTTCGAGACCTGGGTGATGGCGCGGTCGACGTTCACGCGGGCCGACCAGTCCTTGGCGCTTTCCTGACCCTTGAGATCGATGAGCCGGGCGGCTGTGACGTCGACGTTCTTGAAGTCGGCCCCGGCGACGGTCGCGCCGGTGAGGTTGGCGCCCGACAGGTCGGAGCCCATCAAAACCACGTCGGTCAGGTTCGCATCGGTGAGGTCGGCGTATTCGAGGCGCGAGCGTCCGAGGTTCGCCCCCTTCAAGTTGGCGCCCTTCAGGTTCACCGAGACGAACACGGCTCGCATCAGGCCCATGGACTGGTTCTTGATGTCGGCGCCGCCCTTGAGGTCGACCAGCGTCGCACCGGCCATGTTGGCGCCCTTGAAGTCGCCGATGGGCATGGAGCGGCTGAGGTCGGCCTCGCTGAGGTTGGCGTCGCGGGCGGTGATGCCGAACATCTTGGCGCCGACGAGCTTGGCGCCCGAGAGATCGGCCTTGATGAACCAGGCCTGCTCCAGGTTAGCGCCCGACAGGTCGGCGCCGCGCAGGTTGGCCTTGTTCAGGCGGGCGGTGCGCAGGTTCGCGCCCTTCAGGTTCAGGCCCGACAAATCGAGGCCGGCGAGCGCCTTGTCTGAAAGGTCGATGGGCTTGCCGTCGGCCTTGGCGATCAGGGCCTCGACGTCGGCCCGGGTCATCTCGGCCTTCGTCATCGCCGCAGAGCCCATGTCGGCACCGAGCAAGAGGTCCTGTTCGGCATGGGCCGGCAGGGCCAGAAGCATGGAGGCGAGCAGAAGGGGGGCGAGGCGGCGCATGGTTTCTCCCGATGGTTTCGCCCCGGCCCACGGGAAGCCTTTGCCTCCTCATGCCGTCGCCTGAGCGGATTTTTGTTCTCTGGGGACGATGGTACTGAGGACGTTTCCACGCGTCTGTGACCCAGGTCACCGAAGGCTGTGGATCCCCAGGTTTCGCGCATCGACCAGGGCATGGTGGCGTTCGACGACCGCCAGCCCGAGGAGGAAGACCATGCAGAGCGCCCATCAGGTCGAGCGCTGGATCGAGCGCTTTCCGCTGGTTCGAGGTTTCAGCGCGAGCCATCTTCAGCTCGCGCGGGGCACGGTCGGTTTCCCCACCCTGGAAGCCGGGGCGATTGCCTACGAACTCCAGGACTCATGCGCGAACTACCTCATGTGCATCGACGGCCGGACCCGGGTGTTCCGGATGTCGGAGGGCGGTCGCGAGATGCTGATCTATAAGGTCGGTTCCGGCGGTACCTGCTGCTGGGCCCCCCAAAAGTTGTCAGTGGGCTGCGGAAACCTGTCAGCTGAGAAGGCCATAAGTGGCAGTCGCCGAACGCACGATTGAATCGACCTTCCAATGAGGGGACCGCCGGGCCTGAAAGGATCGGCGTGAATTGACCATCGCGGTCCCTCTGGCTGTCAGGAAGGGCGCCGTCGTTGTCACGCGCCCTCGGCCATCCGATCCCGCGCCCATTCGGCATCCACCTCGGGCCCGCTCGATGGCTCCTGATGGGCTGGAGGACATCAGGGTACTGTGACGGCCACGGAATGTGGCGGCATTGACAGGCGTGCCATCATGACACTATTGAAGTTACATGAGACGGGACAGTCGACTGTCGGGCGTGCTCCACGTCCTTCTCCACATGGCCGAGTTCGAGAAGCCGGTCACATCCGAGCGGCTGGCCGTGATGATGCAGACCAATCCGGTCGTCGTCCGACGCGTCATGGGCGGGTTGCGTGAACTCGGCCTCGTCGCCTCCGGCAAGGGGCATGGCGGGGGGTGGACGCTCGCCTGCGACCTCGACCGGGTAACCCTGCACGACGTCTACCTCGCCCTCGGCGCGCCAGGGATCCTTGCGATGGGCCATCGCAGCGAGACCCCGGAGTGCCTCGTCGAGCAGGCCGTCAACGCCGCGCTCGCGGCCGCTTTCGAAGATGCGGAGCGCTTGCTGCTTTCGCGCCTGGGCGACGTGACCCTCGGACAGCTCAGCGTCGATTTCCATGCCCGGCTCTCCGGGCGGCAACGCAACCTGCAGGACAATCATCCCGATGACGCCTAGCGACCGGAACGAACCCTTGCACGAGCACCGGCACGAGCCCTTGGACTTCATCGCCGCCTTCGAGGAGCCCGAAGCGGCCGCCAGGTACGCCGAGGGTCCGCGCCGCTTCGTGCCCGGCTTCGACGCCCTTCACAGGATGACGGGCATCCTTCTGGCCGAAAGCACTCCGCCCGACGCCCGTGTCCTCGTGCTCGGCGCGGGAGGGGGATTGGAGTTGCGGGCCCTGGCCGAGGACCATCCGGGATGGACCTTCGTCGGCGTCGATCCGGCGAGGGAAATGCTGCGGCAGGCGGAACGGACGCTCGGTCCCCTGATGGACAGGGTGACCTTGATCCACGGGTACATCGACGACGCGCCGGCGGGGCCCTTCGATGCCGCGACCTGCTTGCTGACCCTGCACTTCCTCCACGCCGGCGAACGGGAGAGCACGGTCCGCGCGATCCACCGTCGACTGAGGTCGGGCGCCCCGTTCGTCGCCGCACACGCGAGCTTTCCCCAAGCCGAGGGCGAGCGTTCGCAATGGTTGGATCGCTACGAGGCGTACGCCGTGGCGTCGGCCGCGGAGCCGCAGATGGCCCGGAAGGCCCGCTCGGCCGTGGACCTGGGCCTTCCCGCCCTCGGACCGGATGAGGATGCCGCGATCCTGCGTAACGGGGGCTTCCGGGACGTGGCGCTTTTTTACGCGGCCTTCACGTGGCGTGGCTGGGTCGCGCGAGCCTAGTCGTGGAAATCCGACGCTTGGCACCGGCGACGAACGTTAGCGATGGACGGCATGTCGCGTGTCCGCTTCCGACCATCCTGGACATGAAGCCGACCTTCCTCGGTTGCATCCGATCTACGGAACCGACAGCTTGACGACGCGCGGAGGGATGGGCCCGGCATGGACCTACGATCCTTGTGCAACCGTGGAGGCAGCCAAGCCGCAGTCTACCCAGTTCGGACGTAGGGCGGACCAGCGGTTAGCGACCCAATTTGGTCATTCTGTCTGTTCGGCCAGTGGCTCTTACTCGGAGGTAGGGTCAGTTCGGCATTCTCGCTGCCAAGCTCGCCCGGTCGATCACCTGCACCTGGCCTCGGCGGATCTCGATAAGCCCGATGTCCGCCCATTCCCCAAGAAGGCGGCTGATGACCTCCCGAACGCTGCCGACGTCCGATGCGAGTTGCTGGTGCGTCTTCCAGACGATGCCTTCAGCGTCGGCCTCGATCAGCAGCCGCCTGGCGAGGCGCTGCTCCAGGGGGGCGAAGGCGATCTCCTCGACCAAGTCGAACATGCCGGACAGGAGCCTTGTGAAGTCATCAAGGACGAAGTCTCGGAACGTGTCGCTCTCCCGCATCAACTGGCGAAAAGTATCTGACGGCAGCGCCGCCAGTTCGGTCCTGGCTTCCGCGATGCTTTGCGCCGGGAATCCCCCGCCCGACAGCAAGCATTGGGTGGTGAGCACGCAGGTGCCGCCGGCACTGACCTTGTAGATCAGCATCTCCCGCCCGCCCTCGGACATCCGAAAAACCCGAGTTCGCCCGTCGATGCACATCAGGTAGTTCGCGCAGGTGTCCTGAAGCTCGTAGGCAATCGCGCCAGCCTCAAGCACGGGGAAGTGTACCGTGCCGCGGGCGATCTGGAGATGGCCGGCGCTGAAGCTCCGGACCAGCGGAAAGCGCTCGATCCAGCGCTCGACCTGATGGGCGCTCTGCATGGTTCGTCCTCCCGGAGGGGGCGGTCGTTGGATGCCGCCATACCCCGTTGAAGCAATGGATCTTCGCATTCCGGACCCATCGGTGACCTGGGTCACAGACGGTGGGAGCAGACCCCAGTACCACCGTCGTCAGAGAACAAAAATCCGCCCAAACGGCGTCTTGAGGAAGCACGGGCTTTCCATGGACGCGGGCGAGATGATCCGGGAGAAACCATGCGCCGTCTCGCCCCCCTTCTGCTCGCCTCCGTCCTTCTGGCCGCCCCCGCCCATGCCGAGCAGGACCTGCTCTTGGGAGCCGATATGGGCTCTGCGGCGATGACGAAGGCCGAGATGACCCGGGCCGACGTTGAGGCGCTGATCGCCAAGGCGGACGGCAAGCCTATCGACCTCTCCGACAAGGCGCTCGCCGGCCTCGACCTGTCGGGCCTGAACCTCAAGGGTGCCAACCTGCGCACCGCCCGGCTCAACAAGGCCAACCTGCGCGGCGCCGACCTGTCAGGCGCGAACCTGGAGCAGGCCTGGTTCATCAAGGCCGACCTCTCCGGTGCCAAGCTCGTCGGCGCGAAGATGTTCGGCATCACCGCCCGCGACGCCAACCTCAGCGGAGCCGACCTCAGCCGTTCGATGCCGATCGGCGATTTCAAGGGCGCCAACATGGCCGGGGCGACGTTGGTCGACCTCAAGGGCGGCGCCGACATCAAGAACCAGTCCATGGGCCTGATGCGGGCCGTGTTCGTCTCGGTGAACCTCAAGGGGGCCAACCTGAAGGGAGCGAACCTCGGGCGTTCGCGCCTCGAATACGCCGACCTCACCGATGCCGACCTGACCGACGTGATCCTGATGGGCTCCGACCTGTCGGGGGCCAACCTCACCGGCGCGACCGTTGCGGGAGCCGACTTCAAGAACGTCGACGTCACCGCCGCCCGCCTCATCGATCTCAAGGGCCAGGACAGCGCCAAGGACTGGTCCGCCCGTGTGAACGTCGACCGGGCGATCACGCAGGTCTCGAACTGAGCATCGACTTCCACCTCTAGCCATCCATCACGGGAACAACATCCATGACCACCCGCCGCATCCTGCTCGTCGCCTTGACCGTCGCCCCCATGCTGTTCGGAACAGCTGCCGGCGCGGCCGAGATGACCTACACGCCCGCCTTGTTCGAGGCTGCCCAGAAGGCCGGCAAGCCGATCCTGGTGCACATCACCGCTCCGTGGTGCACCACTTGCGCCGCTCAGAAGCCGATCCTGGCGAAGCTCGAAGCCAACCCCAAGTTCAAGGACCTACAGGTGTTCGACGTTGACTTCGACAGCCGCAAGGATGTGGTCAAGCAGTTCGGCGCGACGATGCAGAGCACGCTCATCACCTTCAAGGGCGAGAAGGAGACCGGGCGCTCGGCCGGCGAGACCAAGCCCGAGGCGATCTCCTCGCTCCTCGACAAGGCCATCTGAGCCGTCATGGTCACGAGCCTGGGCCTCGCCTTCCTCGCCGGTATCCTCTCGGTGCTGTCCCCCTGCGTGCTGCCGTTGCTGCCGCTGGTGCTCGGTGCGGCGGCCGCGGAGCACAGGCTCGGCCCGGCGGCGCTTGCCGTCGGCTTGGCGCTGTCCTTCGTGATCAACGGCCTGTTCGTGGCGACCGTCGGCTTCGCCATCGGCCTGGATGCCGGCATCTTCCGGACCGGGGCGGCCATCATGCTGATCCTTGTCGGGCTGATCCTGACGGTCCCGGCGGCCCAGACCCGGCTGGCCGTGGCCGCCGGCCCGATGAGCGACTGGACAGAGAACCGGTTCGGCGGCTTCTCAACCGCAGGCCTGCCCGGTCAATTCGGCGTCGGCCTGCTCCTCGGCGCGGTGTGGAGCCCCTGCGTTGGACCGACCCTTGGCGCTGCATCCCTGCTCGCCTCCCAAGGACGCGACCTTGGCGTCGTCGCCCTGACCATGCTGCTGTTCGGCTTAGGTGCCGCCCTACCGCTCCTGCTGATCGGCACCCTGTCACGCGAGGTGCTGATGCGTTGGCGAAACCGGATGATAGGTCTGGGCAAGGGGCTGAAGGTGACGCTTGGATTGATTCTGATCGTCACCGGCATGACCATCGTGGCCGGTTACGACAAGGTGCTGGAGACCGGTTTAGTAAACGCTTCGCCGGCCTGGCTGACAGACCTGACGACAAGGCTCTGAGCCCTCAAGCCATATCTGTCGAACGAATGTCTGCGACTGCGGTGCTCCGACCGGAAGCGGGCTGGCAGGAACCCACCCGTCCCGGACGCTCGGTGCCGGAGACCGTCGCTCCAGTCGAGATCGAGGATCTGCCGAACGCCCCCGACATCGGCTACTCGCCGACCCTGTGCGATCAGGGCCCGTTGGCAAGAGCGGTTACTGGGATGATCAAGGCAACGCATGGTATGCTTGGATACGCTTCACATCGGGGCGGACCTCAGGCAACCGCCAGGGACCTTGGGCTCGGGTCTACGGCAGGTAAGCGGAACCGGAAGGTCGTTCCTTTGTCCACGGCACTTTCGACGGTGAGCGCGCTGCCCTGGCGCTCGACGAGGTCGCGGCAGAGCAGGAGCCCGAGGCCGCTGCCGCGCTCGCCCGCGGTGCCGTTCGTGGTCGTGCGCCGGTCCAGGCGGAACAGGTCGTCGACCTTGCCCGGAGGCATGCCGACCCCGGTGTCCGTGACGGAAATCTCGACGGCGTCGCCATCGTGCCAGCCGGTGACCGTGATGGTCCCGCCGGGAAGCGTGAACTTGACCGCGTTGTTGACGAGGTTTCGCAGGACCGTGGCGAGCATGTCGCGCTGCGCCCGAACCTTGATGCCGTCGCAGGCGACCGTCAGGGTCAACCCTTTGTCGGTCGCCGCCTCGGCGCAGCCCTGAATTACCTCGGAAGCAACTATCCCTAGTTCGACGTCGGTAATGGTGACCGCCATCGTGTCCATCTGCAGGCTCGCCCAGGAGAACAGGCTTTCCAGTAGGGAGTAGGCCTGGGTGGCGGCGTCGTTAATGCCTTTGGCCCGGCGTTCGATGGAGGCATGGTCCCGCGAGGCTACCGCCTTCCCGAGCACCTCGGACAGCCCCAGCAGCGCCTGAAAGGGATTACGCAAGTCGTGCGCGATGATCGAGAACAGCAGGGTCTTCTGCCGGTTCAGAGTATCGAGCTCCAGCGACTTCGCCTCGGCCTCGCGCCGGGATTCGTCGAGTTCGATCTGGAAGCCGCGGCGAGCCTCCGCGTACCGGATCGCGCGTGCAAGGCTCGACGGCGTTGCCTCCGCCTTGTCGAGGTAATCGAGGGCACCGGCGCGCATCAACCGGAACGCCAAGTCCTCGTCCGCCTCACCCGTCAGCATCAGCACGGCGTGCCCCTCACCCGGAAGGGCGAGGAGGGAGGCCAGCAGGTCGAAGGTGTCGACGTCCGGCAGTCGGTAGTCGAGCAGGATGCAGTCGAACGCCCCCTCCCGCGCCAGGCGCAGGCCGGTTGTGCCGTCGGGCGCCTCGGTCAGGTCGTGCGCGAGCCCCGACTTCTTCAGGGCGCGGCGCACGGATGTCCGGTCGACGGCGTCGTCGTCGATCAGCAGGATGCGTGTGGGGGATTCCACTAGGGTGCCGAACCCTATTGTGGGAACTCGACCACCTTCCAGAAGTGCTCCAGCATGGAGACCGCCTCCATGAAGGTGTTGGCCGGGTCCCGCTTGACGATGTAGCCGGCGACGTTGTGCCCGTAGGCCCGCATGCGGTCCTCGTCCGCCTTCGAGGTGGTGATCATGAACACCACGGCGGTGCGCAAATCCTCGTCGGCCCGGATCTCCTCCAGGAACTCGATGCCGTTCATGCGCGGCATGTTGAGGTCAAGCAGGATGAGGTGAGGCTTCGGTAGCTTCTCCTTGCCGTTCTGGCCTCGCAGGTACTCCAGCGCCTCGATGCCGTCGCGGGCGACCGTGATCGGGTTGCCGATCTTGCTCTTCTTGAAGGCACGCTTCAGCCCCTGGACGTCAACCTCGTCGTCGTCGACCAGCAGCAGGTTAACCGTCGAACCCATCAGTTCCCCCCTTCGCGCCGTCCTTCGGCCACGTGAAATGGACCGAGAGGCCACGCCCCTCCCGGCCCTCGGTCAGCCAGACCTTGCCACCCTGACGCTCGACGAGCTTCCTGACGATGGCCAGGCCCATGCCGCTCCCCTCGACCTCGTCGCGTGGCCTCAGGGTCTGAAACATGCCGAACACGCGTTCGCGGAACTGCTCGGGGATGCCGGCACCGTCGTCCGTCACGACGAACTCTACCATATCGCCCATGGAGTGCGCATCGACCCGGACGCGACCGTCCCCCGGATGGTCGTGGTGCTTGATCGCGTTGCCGATGAGGTTCTGGAGCGCCTGGGTTAGGGGGGCCTTCGCGGCATTCAGCGTCGGCAGGTCATCCGCAGCTGCGATCGCGAACCCCTCCGGCGGGCTAACCAGGACGGCGAGTTCCTCGACGAGGGCCTTGGTGTCGACTTGCGTGAAGGCCACGTCCGCGCGTCCGGCCCTTGAGTAGGCCAGCAGGTCGTCGAGTAAGCTCTCCAGGCGCCGGACCCGGCTCTTCAGGAGCTCCATGTTGGTCTGGACGTCGCCGGTCAGCGAACCTTCGAGGTCCTCCTCGATCCAGCCGACGAGGTTCTCAATGCCGCGCAGCGGCGCCTTCAGGTCGTGCGAGGCGACGTAGGCGAACTGCTCCAGCTCCTCGTTGGTGCGGCGCAGGTCGCGGGCCTTGCTGGCGAGGCGCGCCTCCATGCGCTTGCGGTCGGTGATGTCCGTGTTGGTTCCGTACCAGCGGATGACCTCTCCCCCCGCGTCGCGAAAGGGGTTGGCCATCGAGAGGAACCAGCGGTACTCGCCGGTGGCGGCGCGTAAGGGAAAAGTGTCGTTCCAGGCTTCGCCGGATTTAAAGGCGCGCGAGATCCGCTCGACGACCCGGTCGACGTGATCGGGATGGTGGACGGCCTTCCAGCCCCAGCCCTTCATGGAATCGATGGTTGTGCCGGTGTATTCGTACCAACGCTGATTGTACCAGAAGATGTCACCGTTCGCGTCCGCGATCCAGGCCATCTGCGGCAGGGTGTCGGCCAGGTTGATGAAGTCGGCTGCGTCGGGAGCGGTCGTGGCAGGGGCCGTCGGCTCGCTCATGGCTGCTTCCTCCGAAAACATGAGCCGGGTTCGTTCCGGCGGGAAGGGATGGGGGAAGGCTCCGCAGGCGATAGCGACGCTACCGACGCGAACGGGTCGGATCGGAGTTATGGAAATGGGATCGACCGATCCGGGACCGGCCGACGTCCCTCGGCGACCGCGCCATGTTTGTCCATCGAAAACGCATCCGAAACACTGGACCCTTCCGAATGATCCGGCATGCCGCTGCCCAGGGTTGTCCTATCATAGGGAACCATTAGCTCCATGCACGCTCGGATGGAGCCGGAGGGGCAGGCGCACTGCGCCTCGGAAGCGATCCGGGCCATCACATGTCGGACGGCGAGACCGAAAAATCCATGCCCTTCATAGAGAGCGACCGGGTTTACGCGTCCCCGGCGAACGCCAGCGAGAAGAACCTCGGCAGGACGTTGCGCGCGATGTACGACGCCGTGCCGTCACAACCGCCTTCCCGGAGGCTCGGAGAGCTGCTCCATCGTCTCCATAGGGCCTTTGTGGGAACGTCTCGCTAGGTCCCCATGGCTTGATGCTATGGCGGAGGCGTGTCCTCCGCCTGCAGGCCGCGCAGCGGGGCGTCGATGGTGCAGACCACGCCGGTGACAGGGTAGGACAGATCGACCTCGCCCCCGAAGCTGCCGGCCAGGCCCCGTCCGATGAGACGCGTGCCGAACCCGGTCCGTTTCGGCGGTTCGACGGACGGGCCGCCTTCCTCCGACCAGCGCAGGGCGCAGTAGGGCTCATCCGCCTCCTGCCGCACCTCCCAGGCCACGGAGATCTTCCCCTCGGCCGTGGAAAGCGCGCCGTACTTGGCCGCGTTCGTCGCGAGCTCGTGCAGGATCAGCGACAGCGACATCGCCGCCTTCGCGCCGACGGTGAAGGTCGGCCCTTCGACGACGAAGCGCCCGGGGTTGTCCTGGTGGGTCCTCAGCGCCCCCCGGATCACGGAGCCGATCGGGGCCGCGCCGACCTCGCCGCCGAGAAGCAGGTCGTGCGAGTTGCCGAGGGCGATCAGGCGGCCAGCGAGGACGTCCTTGGCGGTGTTGACGTCCGTGGCGTTGCGCATGGTCTGCGTGGCGATGGCCTGCACCATCGCCAGCATGTTCTTCATGCGGTGGCCGAGTTCCAGGTTGAGTGTGCGCTGGCGTTCCTCCGCCTCGATCCGGGCCAGCGCGGCGCGGGTCCGGTCCGCGATATTGCTGGCGAAGCTGACTTCCTCGGGCTTCCAGGCGTACGGCTCGGCCTTGAGCGCGAACAGCAGCGCCACGAACCGCCCGTGCTCCATCAGGGGCAGGTTGAGCAGCGAGCGCACGTGGATGGCCGCTAGGGCTCCGGCGTCCCCGGCCGTGCGCGGATCCTCGGTGACGTCGTCGATGATCACGGCGTGGCCGTTCTTCAGGCCGTCGATGTAGGTGCCGTAGTCCCGGAACCCGTGCAGTCCTCCGATGCCCGGGATGCCCGGGGCGGACCAACCTTCCCCGACGGCGATGGTCTCACGGTCATGGTCCACGTCGCCGTATCCGGCATGCGACAGTCCAAGCGTGCGGCCGAGGATCTCCGCCGCCACCCGGGCGATCTCCGTGCGGTCGCCGGTGTTGCGCAGGCGGTCACCGAGTTCCGCGAGGGCCGCTCGCCTCGCATCGGCGCGCCGCCGCTCGGAGACGTCGATGAACATCGCGGCGAAGCGGTTTTCGGATTCGCGATAGGCGCGGACCTCGAATGTCCGCATCAGTTCGGGCACCGTGATCTCGAAGACCTCCGGGACGCCGGTGTCGACCACCCGTGCGTAGGTCTCGATGACCCAGCCTGGAATGCCCGGGATCACCTCGCGCACGGTGCGTCCCACGGTCTCCACCTTGAGCCCGGAATGCGCGGCGAAGGCCGGGTTGATCTCGACGAACCGGTAGTCGAATACCCGTCCATCCGCATCCCGAAGGATCTCGCCGCTGAAGAACCCCTCCTGCATGCCCTCGAACAGGCCGCGCCAGCGCTGCTCGCTCTCGACGATGCGCTGCTCGGAGGCGCGCTGGGCCGTCACGTCGCGCGAGACCACCAGCAGCCGCTCGGGCCGGCCGTCCGGTCCGCGGATGGGAGTGACCTGTACGTCCCACCACTTCGCCTTACCCTTCAGGGTCTCCGCCGGTCCCTGAAAGTGCCCGGTGCCGCCGGCCAGCGCCGTCCAGAACGCCGCCTTGGCGTCCGCCTGGGCCTGTCCCTGCCAGAACCCGGTCCAGTCGCAGCCCTTCACTTGATTGAAGTCGTCGGCCTCCATCACCGACAAGCCTCCCTCGTTCATGAAGGTCAGCCGGGCGTCGGGGTCGAGCACCTTAATGCAATCGGCCGAGGACGACAGCACCCCGCGCATGAAGGCGGCGTCCGCCTGCTCCTTGGCGGCGGCGTTACGTTGCGTCGTGCGGTCGCGCAGGACCTTGATGAAGCCCTCGTGCCGCCCGTCCTCGTCGCGCAGCGGCATCATCTCGCCGTTGGCCCAGAAGCGGCTGCCGTCCTTGCGCACGTGCCAGCGCTCGTCGGCCCCGCGCCCGTGCAGAAGCGCCGCCCCCATCTCCCTTTCGGGTACGCCACCGGCGACGTCCTCCTCGGTGAAGAACACGTGTGCGGGCTTGCCGCACATCTCCGCCTCGTCCCATCCGAGGATTTGCTCAGCACCCGGGGACCAGCTCGTCACCATGCCGTCGAGGTCCAGGGAAACGATGGCGTAATCGACCGCGCTCTCCAGGATGGCCTTGTTGCGACGGTCGCTCTCTTTCCGCAGCCGGAGCGAACGGCGCAGCTCCAGGGTGGTAACAACCTGATGTGCCAGCGTGCGCAGCACGAACGCCTGCGAGGCCGTTAGCTTGTTCGGCTTTGTGTCGAGAACGCACAGCGCCCCGAGGGCGACGCCGTCCGCGGTCCGGAGCGGGGCGCCGGCATAGAAGCGGACCTGCGGTCCGCCCGTCACCAGGGGGTTGTTCGCCGTTCGGGTGTCGAGGGTCAGGTCCTCAATTTCGAACACGTCGTCCTGCCGCACGGTATAGGCGCAAATCGACTGGGAGAGGGGCGTCTCGCTCTGCCCGAAGCCGGTCTCGGCCTTGAACCACTGGCGGTCGCGGTCCCGATCAAGAAGCGAGATCAGGGATACGGGCATGCCGCAGGTCTCGGATGCCACCCTCACGATGTCGTCGAACTCGGCCTCCCCGGGCGTATCGAGGATATCGTAAGCGGCCAGCGCGACGTCCTTGCGCGCCTTGACCTTCTCGCCACCGTCGGTCTTGCCCCTCATAGCATCCATTGTCTTCGTGAGGCTGTATCAGCGGCCAGATGGTGTCGCGCGTAGCTCCGCGAAAGCATCCGTATACATATCAATGGACGGTCGCGAGAGGGCTTAGATGCGCCGCCCCCACCGGTCCCAGCGGCACGTCGAAGGAGAAGCGAAGGCCCGTCGGAGCAAAGTCCATCGAGACCGTGCCGTCGAGTTCGCTCTCCACGCTCACCGTGATCAGACGCGTGCCGAACCCTCGCCGGGCAGGGGGCGAAGTCGGCGGGCCGCCGGTCTCGGTCCAATCGAGCCTCAGGCGACCCGCGCCCCCGGCAGCGGCCAAGACCGACCAGCGCACCCGGATCCCGCCGCCCGCCACCGACAGCGCCCCGTGCTTGACCGCGTTCGTCACGAGCTCGTGCAGCGTCATGCCGAGGGAGAGGACATGCCGCGGCGGCAGGTCGACATCGGGACCATCGAACACGAAGGCGTTGTCGCCGCCGCGATAGGGACCGAGCTCGCTCTCCAACACAGACCGTAACGCGGCGCCCGACCAGTCGTCCCGCGTTAGCAGGTCGTGGGTCTTGGACAGGGCCAGTATGCGCGCCTCAAGCCGTTCGCCGGGGGCGTCGCCGCCGCGGGTCGATTGCCGTGCGAGCGCCTGAACCGTGGCGAGCGTGTTCTTCACGCGATGGTTCAGCTCGTGCAGCATCGTAACCTGCCGCTCCTGCATTTCCCGGCCGTTGCGGACCTCTTCGCGGAGCTCCGTCTCGTTGCGCTGCAGGCTGGCCGCCATGCCATCCAGCTTCGTCCCTAGCCGGCCGAACTCGTCCGGTCCCCGGAGGCCGGTCCTCGCGCACAGGTCACCGGACTGCCAGGCTGCGGCAGTCCGAAGGAGGCGGTCGACGGGCCGCCGGATGAAGAGCCGGCCGGCCACCAGCGCCGCGGCGATGGCGAGGACGGCCCCGAGCGCGATCAGCACGATTCCCCTGCGGGTCGCCGCGTCGATGTCGGCATAGGCGGTCTTGCGGTCCCGCCCGACCGTGATCCAGGCCGCGGCGGCCGGTCCCGCAGGATGCGCGTTGGCGAGCACGCGCTCGCGCCCGTCGATGCCCAGGTCGACCCGGACGCCCTCGCCGCGTTCCATCAGGATGCGCTGACGTTCCTCGGGTATGGGCTTGCCGATCCACGGCTCGCCGTCCGGGTAGCGGACCATGATGGTCCTGTCCTCGTCGGCCACCGTGACGGAAGTGCTTGGCAGGCGCAGGTTCCGCTGCAGGTGGCGCGAGAACCAGTCGAGGTCGATGGCCGCGACCAGCACGCCGACGGTTCGCCCATCGGCGTCCTTAAGGGGCTTTGCGAAGTGCAGGGACGACCGTCCCGTCGCGGTGCCCCTGACGTAGTTGCCCATGGCGAACCCGTCCCGGGCGATGGCGCGCCTGTGATAGGCGCGTTCGGCATTCGTGTAGGCGCCCGGTGCCGAGCCGACGCTGTTGCAGACCACGGTTCCGTCCGGAAGGGTGAGCGCGACGAGCGCGAGATGTGCCGAGTTCGCGGCCGCGCGGCGCAAGTACTCCGTGCAGCCGGAGGAATCGAGGCTGCGCACAGAGGGGTCCTGGGCGACGTAGTCGAGGGCCTGGCGCACGTTCTCGGCGACCTGCGCGACATCCTCGGCGACGGTACGGGCGGTGGCCATCGTGTCGGCGCGGATGACCGCGTCGCGCGAGGCGCGCAGTGCACACTCGTTGTAGCCCTGGATGGCCAGGGCCGGCGCGAGCGCCAGCAGGACGAGCAGGAGGATACGGTAGGTCAGCGACATGCGGCGTCAGGAGGCCGTCGAGGGGCTACGTGCGACCTTAGCCATGCGGCGCGGAAGCCTCATCGAAATCGCCATGCTGGATAGGCGTGCGGAAGGCATTGGCATCGAAGTCTCGTCTCGGCCATCGGTACCTCGTTCTCAGCCTTCCCGCAGCGTGCGCCGCGCCACCATGCCGAGGGTGGAGCCCTGGACGATGATGGTGAAGAGCACCACCGCATAGGTCGCCGCCAGGATCGCGGGCTTGGCGTCGCTCTCGGGAATGGAGAGCGCCAGCGCCACCGAGATGCCGCCGCGCACCCCGGCCCAGGTCAGGAACGGAACGTTGCGGGGGGAAAGGTGGCCGCCCCAGCGAAAGATGAGGAGAGGCGTCGAGACCGCCACCAGTCGGGCCAGGAGGACGATGGGAACCGCGCAGGCGGCGAGGATCAATCCATTCGTCTCGAAGCGCAGCACCAGCACTTCCAGCCCGATGAGCAGGAACAGAACCGAGTTCAGCACCTCGTCGATGAGCGTCCAGAGGGCGGAGACGTAGCCTTGGGTCCGCTCGCTCATCGCGTCGCGCGGAGCCCGATCCCCGACCAGCAGCCCGGCCGCGACCACCGCGAGGGGACCGCTGGCATGAAGCTTCTGGGCGAGCGCGTAGGTTCCGGCCACGAGCGCCAGGGTGATCAGCACCTCGACGGGGAAGTCGTCGATGGTTCGCATGGCCCGGTAGGCGACGTAGCCGGTGACGACCCCGAGGAGGAGGCCGCCGCCAGCTTCCTGCAGGAGGAGCCAGGAGATGCCGGTGGCGCTGGTGGCCTCGCCTCCGGTCCCGGCCGCAAAGGCGACGAGGACGGTGAACAGTACGATGCCGACGCCGTCGTTGAACAGGGCCTCGCCCTGCATCTCGACCTCCAGCGTCTCGGGGACTTTGACGTTCTTCAGGGTCGCCAACACCGCCACCGGATCGGTCGGGCTGATGAGCGCGCCGAAGACGAGCGCCCACGCGAGCGGGATGGGCCGGCCGACGAGGTCGGCCGCTAGCCAAAACGCGCCGCCGACGAGGGCCGTGGAGATCAGGGTGCCGAGGAGTGCCAGCGTCGCCACGGCCCAGGCCCGGTCGCGCAGCGTGCGAAGGTCGAGGCTCATGGCGCCGGCGAACAGCAGGAAGGCCAGCATGCCGTTCATCACCACGTCGGTGAAATCGACCTGACGCAGGACCTTGGTAAGGTCCTCGTAGAGGTGCTGGGCCGGGAAGGCGAGGTCGAGGCCGACGAGGGCCAGCGAGGCGGCAAGCCCCATCACCAGGAGGCCGATGGTGTGCGGCATCCGCAGGAACCGGCGGTTCAACCAGCCGAACAGGGCCGAGAGGGTCAGCAGCATCGCGGCAAGGTCGAAGATGGAGATCACGGGCGCTCCCCGCCCGCGCAGCGAGAGACTGCCGGGACCTGTCGATGGGTGATGGTCGTCAACGCGAGCCCAGCCGTTCTGTCGCGCCCGCCGAAGCAAGCACCGCGTTGGCCGTGGCGACATCGTCCGCATCCCGCTCGGGTGGAGCCTTCGCACCTTCCCCGGCCTGACGGCAGAGGCGGACGAGGTAGGGGAAGTGGTCCGATCCGAACGCGTCGAGGCGCTCGACGGACACCGTCGCGAACCCGCCTCCGTAGAAGACGTGGTCGAGGGGCCAGCGCATCCACCACGCCTTCGCGTTCCAGGTCGCGACGTAGCCGTAGCCGCGACGGGGATCGATCAATCCCGACAGTCTCGCCATGCGCTCGACTGCGATCTCCCAGGGCGTGGCGTTGAGGTCGCCGGCGAGGATGCCGGGCTCGACCCGCGCTTGCAGCACCTCAGCCGCCGCGTAGAGCTGGGCATCCCGTCCGCGTGCGGATTGCCAGGCTTGCGGGGGCTTCGGGTGAATGCCGACGAAGTCGACGGTCTCGCCGGTGCGCAGGGTGACGCCGGTGACGATGGCCGGGGTGTCCTGACCCGCGAGGTGCCGGATGCTCCCGTTTACCAGCGGCAGCCGGGAGTACAGGTGGATGCCGTAATACGAACCCGTGATCCGCTGGAGGGCATGGGGCATCGCCACGAGTACGGGCTTCAGGGCCTCGTCCCACCAGGCGTCAGTCTCCATCGCGAGGAACAGGTCCGGCTCGACCCGCGCGACGGCTTCGACCAGGGGGGCGGCCTTTCGGTTCCCGAGCTGCACGTTGGCGACCATTACGGACAGCCGCCGCTCGGCGGGACAGGCGTCGACGCTCAGGCCCCCGGTCGGCAGGTAGGGCCGAAGCACCCACGCATCGACGGTGAGGGCGACCGCCACGAGGGCCAGCGTCGACGCCGTCGATCTCGGGGATTCCCGGAAAAAGAACAGGAGGCCGAGGCCGACCGCGAGCAATCCCAGGGCGAAGGGCAGACGCGGGAAGTCGAGCAGGCGCACCCACCACCACTCGGTAGGCACCAGCGGGATCATGCTCGCGGTCGATAGGACCACCGCGAGGACGAGGAGCGCGTAGCGGACGAGAGATCTCACGGGCGGCCCGGATTGGGTCGGTCACTCTCGCGCGGCGGCACCCCATCCAAGCCGTCTTCGCGGCCGGAGAGCGACTTGAGCACGCTGATAGAGCCATCGGTCTCCAGAACCACCGCCGCAGCCTGGGAGAGGTCATCCAGCCCTTCCGAACGCAGGGCGGAGAGGACGTCGTCCCGGGTCAGGCGCTGGCGGCGCATCGCGCCCTCGACGAGATGCCCCTTGTGCGCGAGGAGGGTCGGCTCGGCCTTGACCAGAGACCGGACCCGGGCGGAGCGCACGCTCGACCATGTGATCGCGTATTGCAGGCCGATGAGGGTCGCGAGGGCAAGGACGCCCTCCAGCAACGCGACGGACTTCGTCAGGATGATGGACGACAACGTCGAGCCGAGCGCGACCGTGACCACGAGGTCGAAGGCGTTCAGCTTCGTCAGGGTGCGCTTGCCCGAGATCCTGAGGAACAGGATCAGGGCGATGTACGCGAGGGGGGCGACGACCACGACCCTGAGCAGGCCGGACCAGGTATCGAAGAACATCACGGAAGTCCTTGTCGCGACCCCCACCGATGGGCAGTGGGTGTCCGGGCCATCGGCCCATCGAGCCGGGGCTCGTCATCTCGACCGGCAGGCGCGCGCCTCAGCGCATGTCCTTCGGGAGGTGCTGGATCGGGTTGGTTCGACCGCCCTGGTCCTTGCCTTGGACAGAGCCTTCGGACTGCATGACGTCCGTCGAGGATTGGATCGCGCTCGGCGGCGCGACCCCGCCGGTGCCCTGGTGGCGCGCGGCGTCCGATCCCTTCGTGGTCGACGTTCCCGATGGGAGCGTACCGGGCGTGGGTTGGTCGATGGAGCTACCTGCGGACTGCGCCGCGGCTGGCCCCGCGAGGGCGAGGCCGAGGATGACGGCAAGGGGGCCGGCGAGGCGCGAGGCGGAGCAGCCCCTTGCAGGGCGGGGGAGGTCCGAGGCGTGCATCGGCGGGGTTCCGGTCAGACGCCTGGGCGTCGAGGTTGTCGAACCGAAGCGTTGCCCGCCGACTTTAGTTCCTGCCAGAGGCGCACACGCCGACCTGGTGGAACGCTTCCTGGACCGCCCCACCCCCGCTGGCGGAGGTAGGGCGGCTGTTTTTTCGGTTACTTCGGCATCAGCACGCTGTCGATGACGTGCACGACGCCGTTCGACTGGTTGACGTCGGCCTGCTCGACGAAGGCGCCGCCGCCCTTCTGGTCGATCAACGACAGCCGGTTGCCGTCCATCTTCACGGTCAGGACCTGGCCCTCGACCGTCTTCAGGTTGGCATCGGCGCCGCCCATCTTCGCCTTGGCCATCAGCTCCTTGGCGTCGAGCTTGCCCGGGACGACGTGGTAGGTGAGCACGCCCGTCAGGGTCTTCTTCATCTCGGGCTTCAGGAGCGAGTCGACCGTACCGGCGGGCAGCTTCTTGAAGGCGTCGTTGGTTGGGGCGAAGACCGTGAACGGGCCCTTGCCGCTCAGGGTGTCGGCGAGACCCGCGGCCTTCACGGCGGCGACGAGGGTCGTGAGGTTGCTGGCCTTGGACGCGTTCTCGACGATGGTCTTGTCGGCCATCATCGGCGCACCGCCAACCATTGGGGAGGTCTGGGCGAGGGCGGGAGCGGCCACGGTAAGACCAATGGCGAGGAGGGCGGCGTTCAAGTTCAAGCGCATCATGGGAAATCCTATAGGTGAGATGAAGCTTCGGAAACCGAGGCTCATGCCACCCATACGCATCGATTTGTCCATAAGTTTCAAAAGACGGATCACGATAAAGTCATGAATTCCAAGACGCGGCTTCAGGTCATTTCCGAGATATAGGTGTTCATTTCGGAAAATGCGCGGTGATGCCGCCCTTGATATCAGGATCATCCGTCCCACGGGAAAATCTGTGGGCCAAACGGCTTAGCCTATTCTATGCTGTACGCCGGTCGATTGACATGAACGTTTCCTGAACGGGCGCGTTGGACCTACGAACCGGTTGACCAAGCGTTGGTCGATCGCCGTCCAGGCCGCGCGGGCAGTCCCGTCCGTTCAGGCCCCCTTCCAGGAGATCCCCTTGTCACATCGCACCCTCGCCGCCGCCCTCGCGCTCACCTGCCTGTCGCTGCCTGCCGTGGCCCAGACCACTCCGGTCCCCGCTGCGCCCACTCCCGGTACCGCGATGCCGGCGTCCTCCGACATGGGGATGAAGATGGCCGACACGGCGACGGTGAAGCTGAAGTTCATGACCGTAAAGCCCGCCGATGTAATGTCCTCTAAACTCGTCGGCACCACTGTCTACAACAACAAGAAGGAGACGGTGGGCGAGGTCGAGGACCTTGTCATCGAGAACGGCAAGACACTCACCGGCGTCGTCGTCAGCGTCGGCGGCTTCCTCGGGCTCGGCGAGAGCTACGTCGTGCTCGACCCGTCTTCGCTGGCTATCAACAATAAGGACGGCAAGTGGATGGTCCATGCCGACACCGACAAGGACACCCTGAAGAACGCGCCGAAGTTCGAATATTCCAAGAAGAAGATGTGATCCCCGCAGACAGAGGAGACATGACCATGAAGCATCCCATTCTCGCCTCGGCGCTCCTGGCCGGCCTCGGCCTCTGCGCCTTCAGCCTGCCGTCCTCCGCCCTGCCCATGAACGCCTCCGGCGTGACGGCCTCGGATGGCGGTGAACTCGTGCAGGTCCGCATGACCCGGCGTGAGATGCGTCGTCATCGCATGATGCGCCAGCACCGTATGCGGCAAGGCTCGGCCAGCCGCGGCAACGCGAGCATGCCTTCGCGCGGGGCTAGCGGGCAGCAATACGGCGGGACGTCCGGCGGCCCGCGTCGCTGATCTCACCGCAACGGGCCTGCGCGGTCCGTGACTGCGCGAAAGCCCCCTGAGACGCCGCCGGATGGCACGCCCGCCACCGGCGGCTTTCCCATGACCCAAGGGTTCCCATGATCTTCTCGGAAGCGCTCGGGCGCCTCGAAGGGCTGGGCCGTTCGGCCGCCGCCCTCCTGCCGGGGCTGGCTGTCGCCCTCGTGCTGTTCGGGTTAGGGCTGCTTGTCGCCCGCGGGGTCCGCGCAGCCGTTCGCCGTGCCGCTACATTGCGGGAGGCTTCGCCCGGCTCCGCCTCGGTGCTCGGGCGCATCGCGGGCGGTATGACCATCCTGGTCTCGTTCCTGGTGGCGGCCTCGGTTGCCTTCCCCTCCGTCTCCGCCGCCGACCTGTTCAACCTCCTCGGCATCGGTGGCGTCGCCATCGGCTTCGCCTTCCGCGACGTGTTGCAGAACCTGCTGGCCGGCATCCTTATCCTGCTGACCCGCCCCTTCGTCATCGGCGACCAGATCCGGGCCGGTTCGCACGAGGGCACGGTCGAGGACGTTTGGGTGCGGGCGACGGTGCTGCGCACCTACGACAACCAACGCGTTCTGATCCCGAACGCCACGCTGTTCGTCGACAAGATCACCGTCATCACCGCGCACGACAAGCGCCGGCTCGCCTTCCCGCTGACCATCGGAAACGGGGACGACATGAAGGAGGCGCGCCTCGTCATCGTCGAGGCCCTGCGCGGGACCGAAGGGGTCCTGGCCGACCCAGCCCCGGAGGCGCTGGTCACGGGCCTCGGGGCCGCCGGTGTCGACATGACGGCGCGGTTCTGGATCGACCCGCCCCGGCGGCGCGACGCGGTCGACGCCCTCGACCACGCCATCTCGAACGTCAAGGACGCGCTCACCGCAGCCGGCATCGACCTGCCTTACCCCACAAGCCAGGTTCTCCTGCACGACCAGACCGAGGCGACGGACGGCGACCGCAAGAGCCAGCGCGAGGGCTGGCCCGCCGGTAAAAACCCGCCGCGTGCGCGTTGGCATGTGCTGAGCGAGGACCGTGACGACGTCCAACGCAAGGACCGCGAAGACCCGGGTTCGGAAAGAAAGGGCGAGCCGGCATGAGGGCACGTTTTCGAGCTTGGATCGAATCCCTCGGCGATCAGTTCTGGCTCCGGCCCGCCCTGATCGTGCTTGGCTGCATTGGCCTCGCCCAACTCGGGATCTGGCTGGAGACCGCCCATGTCGCCGGGTACGACGCCTCCTCGCCGGACCAGAACTGGGGCTATTCGGGCGGTGCCGAGGGGGCCCGGGCGCTCCTGAGCGCGGTGGCCTCCTCGACCATCGGGGTCGCCGGCACCACCTTCTCCATCACTATCGCGGCCCTGACGCTGGCATCCGGCCAGATGGGCCCGCGCCTGCTGCGCAACTTCACCCGCGACGCCCGCAACCAGATCGTCCTAGGCATCTTCCTTGGCACCTTCGCCTACGCGCTCATGGTCCTGCGCACAGTGCGCACGGTGCAGGAGAGCCCCTTCGTCCCGCACCTCGCGATCACGGGGGCCATGCTCCTGGCGCTGCTCTCGCTCGCGACCCTGGTCTGGTTCGTCCACCACATCGCCGCCAGCATCAACGTCGAGACCGTCGTCGACGCGGTCCACGGCGACCTCTGCGCCGCAGTGGCGGCGCGGACCTGCGACGCGGCCGGCATGACGGTCCCGGACCGCCTGCCCACCGCCGGCGGGGTCTCCATCGACGCCAGCGGCTACCTCCAGGCCGTGGACGAGGGCGGGCTGGCCGACTGGGCGCAGGAGCACGGCGCGACCGTCGTCCTGCGGGTTCGACCCGGCGACTACGTGCCGAGCGGGTTCCCCGTCGCGTTCCTCTCCGCCGGGATCGAGGATGCGGAGGCGGCCCTCCGGCGTTCGCTGACCTTTGGGCACCGCCCGGCCGCCCTGCAGGACCTGGAATACTCCATCCGGCAACTGGTCGAGGTTGCGGTCCGGGCCCTGTCCCCGGGCATCAACGACCCCTTCACGGCCGGCAGCGTCGTCGACCACCTCGGCGACGCCTTATGCCGAGTGGCGTCGCGCCATCTGCCCACCGGTGCCGTGGTCCGGGACCGCCGGGTGGCCCTGACCGTGCCGGTAACTGATTACGAAGGCTTGTGCGATGCCATGTTCCACATGATCCGCCAGAACGCCGCCGGGTCGGTGCACGTGCTTGCCCGCATGCTCGACGTCCTCACCCGCGTCGCCGAGGTGGAGCGCCTCAAGGACCGGACCGCCGAACTCGCCCGGCACGCGGACCTCGTGATCGCCGCTGCTCGGCGCGACGTCGCAGATCCCAATGACCTCGCCGACCTCGAAGCGCGTCACCGCCACTTCCACGCCGTTGCGGCCCCGTTCTCCCCGGCATCCGTTTAGGAACAGGCACGGTCTCGGCCCAGCGTCGGCTGCACAACGTCGGATTATCTGAGCGCCAAGCCGGTATGCGACCAGAAGACGTAGTAGGCGGCGATCATCAGCGCCGCATAGGCGGGTGCCAGCAGTGCCCCCAGCTTGAGCAGGTCCGTCGAGGTCCAGGCCGGGCGCTCCTCGCCCTGGAAGATCAGCAGCGCCTTCGAGGAGACCGGCAGGGTGAGGCAGTAATCCATGCCCGCATTCGCCAGGAAGGCGACCGCGACCGGATTGAGGCCGAGCTTGTCCGCCAGGAGTAGCAGGGGCGGCAGCAGCGCCACCACCCGTGCGGTGTGGGACACCATGTAGAGGTGCGCCGTCAGGCTGAGCGCCGTCAATCCGAGCAGGATCGGGAGGGTCGGGCTGTCGGCCCCAAGGCCGCTCGCTGAGAGCGCGGAGCCGATCAGCCATTTCGCGGCTCCCGTCGAGATCAGGGCGCGGCCGAGCACGAGGGAGGCCGCGATGAACAGGACGAGCGACCAGTTCACGGCCTTCACACCGTCCTCCCAGTCGAGGACGCCGATGACAGGCATCGTCAGGATCACCGCGCCGACGACCGCCACGGTGGCGATGCCGAAGGGATGATAGCCCTCCGTCAGCCACAGACCCAGCATGGCGAGCACCACCGCCCCGGCCCGCCACTCCTTGGCGGACAAGGGGCCTGACGACGCCTCGATCTCTGCGACCTGCCGGGCCCGGGTCTCGGCGTCGAGGAACAGGTGGCCGATCAGGAATGTCGTGATCAGGCAGGCGGCAACGCCGAAGGGCAGTCCCCAGAGCATCCACTGCCCGAAGCCGATGCTCTGGTCAGAAAGCCGTTCAAGCAGGTCGACGGTGACGAGGTGCGAGCCGGCGCCGGTAAGACTGCAGATCGTCGAGAGCGCGATGAGCGCGGGGATCAGCAGGCCGATGGCCTTGGCGAGGCGCGGGTCGTCGTCGGCCTCGGTCAGGCTGCGATGCAGCGGCAGGAGCACCGTGGCCCGCCCCGAGGTGGAGGGGATCAGGAAGGCGAGCGGGACGATGCCGAACGTCAGGCGCCACATCAGCCCGCCGACGCTGGTCCCGCGCCCGGCGATCAGGGCGGTGAGCCGGCCCGCGAGTCCACTCTTCTCAACCGCCGCGCCGAGCACGAAGGTGCCGATGACCAGCCAAACCACCTTCGAGCCGAGGCCCTCGATCAGCGCTCGCTGCTCGACGGCCCGGACCGCCACCAGGGACACGGCCGCGGCGACGGCGACGTAGGCCGCGCTGAGCCCGGTCAGGACCCACAGGATGGCGGCCCCGCCGAAGGCCAGCATGGCCGCCCGCGCGGGCCAGTCCAAGGCTTCTGGAAGGGACACGGCGAAAGCCAGGGCCGCAAGGAGTCCGGTGGCCGAGAGCGTCCGCGCGCTCATCAGAGGCATGGCGGGCAGACCCGCGACAGGACACGCGACGGCGGGACCACCGTTAAGTCAGGGCGACATGTAACCTCGGACGCGGCACGCTCGGTTTCATGGCACCCCCTGGGGCTCGGGAATGCCAACAGGTCATGAAGAGTCATTGGCGGTTCGGGTCCTTGGCCGCCAGGGTCTTCGATGACGAGGGGCAAACATAGGAAGGGCCCGCCTCGGCAGTGCTCGGCGGGCCCGGTGGGTTGGTTTCGATCAGACGGCGTGCCTTAGCAGTTGTCGTCCTTGCCAAGGCCCTGGTTCGCGCCGGCGTTGTTCATGGCGCCGACCGTGCCCGGCGAGGCCGGCTGTTGACCGCCGGCGAGGTTCTTGCTCGACGTGCCCACGCCGTTGCCCTGGTCGTTCTTCGCCTCGGTGCCCGGCTTCTCGCCGACCATCTGGTTGGTGCCGACGTTGTTCATGGCGCCGACCGTACCCGGCGAAGCCGGCTGGGGGCCGCCGGCCAGGTTCTTGCTGGACTTGTCGACGTCCGAGCTCTTCGGGTTCACGTGGTCCGGCGTTGGGTCCTTGGAGCGCGTGGCGCCCGTGTTGCAGGGGGCCGCGAGGGCCGGCACGGCCAGGGCGAGGGTGGCCACGGCGACGAGGGCGATAGTTCTCATGAGCGTTTCCTCAAGGTTTTTATCTTGTCGTCGACAAGACGTAGGGCGGCTTCGGGTTCCTGGGCGAAACCTCCGACACCGAGGACGTGAACGAGGTGCCCACCGCATCCGATGGCTGCTCTGACGCAGTCGACGACGGCATGATGACTCCGATGCGTGCCGGGCTACCTCAGCGTGAGCGCGTCGAGCCAACCGTGGGAGGCGGCGTAGCGGATGATCTCGGCACGCGACCGCAATCCGAGCTTCTCGGCCGCCCGGGCCTTATAGGTCTCGACCGATTTCACGCTGACCTCGAAGCGTCGCGCGATCTCCTTGTTGCTGAGGCCCTGCGCGATCAGGCGCAGCGTTTCCGTCTCCCGTGGGCTGAGCGCCTCGCCGGTCTCGGTCGGCCTGGGCCCCGCCGCCGCCGCGGAGTTCTCCCCCAGCGCATGACCGGCGACGGACGGGTCGAGGTAGACCCCGCCCGTCGCGACGGCGTGGACCGCCCGCAGCAGGTCCTCGGCCGCCGAGCGCTTCAGAAGATAGCCCCGGGCGCCGGCCTTCAGCAGCGGCTGGACGTAGGCGGCGTCCTCGTGGACCGTAAGAACGAGGACCTTGGTCCCGGGGCACTCCCCCGTGAGGCGCTCCGTCAGTTCGAGGCCGTTGAGGCCGGGCATCGAGACGTCGATCACGGCGACGTCGGGTGCCACGGAGCGGATCAGCGGTAGCGCCTCCCCCCCGTTCGTGGCCTCGCCCACCACCTCAAGCCAGGGATCGGCATTCAGCAGCGCCCGGATTCCGGCGAGGACGACGGGATGGTCGTCGGCGAGGACGACACGGATCCGGTTCGTGGGAAGGTCATTCATGCGTCAGGCAACCTGTGGAACGGGTATCGTGATGAACAACGTGGTGCCGACGCCCGGTGAGGATTCCAGCGTCAGCGTACCGCCGAGGAGGGACAGGCGCTCGCGGATGCCGGACAGGCCAAGGCGCGACTTGGCCGGCGACCCGTCCGCAGGGTGGCGCGTAATGGCCTCGGGATCGAAGCCGATGCCATCGTCCTCGACGATCACCCGCATCTCCCTCAGACGGTGATCGACCGACACGCTGACGGTCGCGGCCCGCGCATGCTTCAGGACGTTGGTGAGGGCCTCCTGAACGATCCGGTAGACGGCGCTCTCGGTGGCGGCGGGAACCCGACCGGGCTCGCCGAGGAACTCCAGGTCCGCGCGGACGCCGTGGCGCTGGCCCCACTCGCGCAACAAGGTGGCAAGGGCCTCGCGCAGGCCAAGGTCGTCGAGGGCCGTCGGTCTGAGGTCGACGGCGGCGCGGTGGATGTCGCGTCCGATCTCACCGGCCAGCTCCTGCAGCCACTGGACCTGGCGCTCGGCCTCCAGTGACATCTCACGCGCTTCGAGCAGCCGTTCCAGCCCCTTCAGGCCGAGCGATAGGCCGGTCACGGTCTGGCCGACCTGATCGTGCAGCTCACGCGCGATCCGGCGCTGCTCGTTCTCCTGCGCCTCGCCAAGGCGCCGAAGGAGTTCGAGGCGCTCGGCCTCGGCCCGCTTGCGCGGCTCGATGTCGGAGACCACGCCGTAGACCAGGCCGGCGGCGCCCTCGTGAAGGCGAGGCGCCCGGCCGGTCAGTCGGACCCAGCGCGGCTCGGGGTCCGAACCGACGACGCGGAACTCGACGTCGAGGGTCGCCCCGTCCGCCAGGCTCCAGCGCAGGTCGTCGGCGAGCCGGGCGCGGTCATCCGGGTGGATCGCCTCGGTCACCGCGCCGGCGGCGGCCTCGGTCTCGCCCTCCTGCACGACGGTGGTCGTCCAGCCAAGGAGATAAGCCGCGCGCGGCGAGCCGGTCACCGTTTGCCGGAACGTGTCCCATCGCAGCGTGCCGAGCTCCGCCGCCTCGGCCGCCACGGCGCCCTGCTCCTCGCTCGACCTGAGCGCCAGGGCGAACCGGGCCCGCTCGCCCGCCCGCCGTTGGGCCATGTCGCGGCCCACCAGGCCGACCAGCGCCAGGGCGAGGCCGATGCTGAGGACGCTGCCGCCGGCCAGGACGAGGTATGAGCGCAGGACCGGGGCGTTCAGCGTCGCGGCCGGCAACCCGAAATGAACCGACCAGCCCCCGGTGTCCTTCAGCGTGCGGTAGACGACCTCGACGTTCGAACCTTCCAGGGTTGAACCCGTGTAGAAGCCGTTCGGCGCGCGCCGGATCGCGGCCTGCAGGGCGGCGTCGGCCGGTTGGCCGAGTTCCTCGGCCTCGGCGCGGGTTCGGGCGATGGTGTTGCCGTCGGCGTCGACGATGGTCCCGACCCAACCGTCCGGTGCACCGGCGTCGCGCAGGATCGAGCTGACCGCGTCGTTGGCGAGACCGACCGTGAGGATGTAGCGAAGTTCGCCATCCCTGGTGACCGGCACCCTCAGGGCGACGAGACGCTTGCCCGAGACCGCGCCGACGGGACCGATGCCGCCGACCACGGGACGACGGGTGCGCACGACGGCGTCGAAGCTCCCGCGGTCGGCCGTGGGCCCGAGTTCGTCGTCGAGAGAGCGCAGCAGGTTGACGATCTGGCGCCCGTCCGGTCCGGCGAGCTCAACGGTCTCCCAGAGGGGGCGCCCTTCCTTGAGCCGCTCGGCCTCGGCGTAGAAAGCGGCGAGGTCCGGCTTGTCGAGGGTGGCGGACGCGGCCTCGGCTTCGAGGACGGCGACCTGCGCGGCGATGTCGGAGGCGACGCGTTCGGCGACCCGCGTCGCGCTGGCCACGGCCGCGCCGCGGGTAAGATCGCGCTGCTGCTGGGCCATGAGGGTGGCGACCCAGCCGCTGAGCAACAGCACTGGGATGGCCGCCGCCACCGCGAGCGCGACGAAGGTCCGGCGGTTGCCGCGGTCCAGCCGGGGCTGGCCGGTCGGGCCGGGGGAGGCTTCATTCCGGGTGGTCATGCGACGGGCACTCGAACCGCTTTCTTGCCTCGGATGCTTCCGGGCGTACGGTTCCGCGGTCCTTAGCCCATTGCCTCCCGGTCTCCGAGTTCGGTGCCGGGATCCCTACGCGGAGGCTGCCGCCAGACCCGGTGTCCCGCCGACGTCGCGTGCCAACGCCGCGGCCTTCGAGGCGATGGCCGGGTGTGACACCCTCGTGCCCGGCTCCCATGCCGATCCGTCGAAGCCCTCGAACCAGGCCCGACGCTCGCGGGATTCGGCGGGATAGGGACAGGCATCCCTGGGTCGGCCGGTGGTGCGGGCCCTGGCTCCCTGCCGGATGACTTCCATGATCATCGGGTATTGCCCTTTCGCTGCTCCGAGGCGTCCTCGGCACACCCGAGTAGCGCCCGGATCGCGGCGACCGACAAGCTTTTCCGCCCGCTCCTGCCGATCTTACCGACGCGTGTCAGGGCAATCCCGACAAGCGACGGAGCCGAACGGGCTTGACCGTGGCGGGGGCGCAGCGCCGGCTCCCCGTGAGGCGGACGAGGAACCCCGGCTCGGAGCCCCCGCCCGTGCGTCTCAGAAGCCGCAGCCGAGGTAGGGACGGCCGTAGCCGTAGCGGACCGGGGCGTAGCCATACCCGTAGCCGTAACCGTACGGACGGCCGTAGCCGGCGCTGTAATAGGCCGGCCGGACGGCCGCGGCGGCAAGACCGAGGCCAAGACCCGCCGCGAGGCCGAACCCGCGATAGCCGCGCCGGTAGCCGTAGCGGCCGTAGTGGCGCCCGTAGCCGTAACGGGCATGGCGGAAGCCGATCCCGCGATAGCCCCCGAACCCACGGTGGTGCGACCGGAAGCCGATGCCGCGGTAGCCGTGGTGCCCCCGGAAGCCGCCGAAGCCGTGATGCCCGCCGAAGCCGCCGTGATGCCCGTGGAAGCCGTGTCCGCGCCCGAAGGGACGCGCCTCGCTCGACGGGGCGAATAGGACGAGGCTCGATACAGCCGCAAGGGCGAATGCGATGCGTTTCATGGGTCTGCTCCGAGAGGGCCACGCGTGACGGAGGAGAGGCTCGTCCAGTGTTTGAATCTGGGGTCACCTCTCCGGCTCGGAGAATCATCTGTGTCGCCGAAGGCGGCCGTTCAGTCAGAGAAGCCCGCAGTCTTGTCGGGATAAACCTGACGGCCCCTGGGACGCCCTGCCGACGCGGCTTGCAAACGTTTCGGTACCATACGAAGTCCAAACCATGGTTCCAGGCGTCCGGGTCGTACTACGGCGACGGTCGGGTCCGGAGCTTCCTCGGTCAAGCCGACAAGGAGCGCCATGAAGGAAGCGATGGGTCGAACGGCACGTCTGGTCCGCACGCTCCGGCGGCGGCCTCCAGCCTCGCCATCGGTCGACGGTGTCGGCGGAACGGCGGCGTCATCTGAGCCGTCAGTCGAGGACTGGGCCCGATACGGCGGAGGGCTTTTGGCGGCCGACCTTGCCCCGGGCCAGGTCCGCGCCCGGTCGTCGGACCATGTGCTGCCAACCTGAGCCGGGCCCGAACCCCGAAAGGCCCTTGCACCAGGCTCCCTCGGCCTGCCGCAAGTGGCGAGGCTGGCCGCGGAAGCTTCCGGGACCGGCCAACGACAACGGCGTCGATGCCTTGGCGAGCCGCTTCCATGCGGTCGGCCTCGCCACCCTCGGATGCTTCGTCGTGCTCTGCCTATCCTTCGCCTACGCATCCTGACCGAGGATCGGTCGATCTTGATTACCTCAAGCCTTCGAGGCCTGCCTTGCAACGTGTCACGACCCGTAGACGACCCTAGAAGCAACTCGCTTTCGCTAGTCACCAAGGCGGGGAGCCGCGCACGTCCGATATCGTCCTGGGCGTGCTTGGCATCGCGCTTCTCGCCGGCTTCTGCCTGATCATGGCCGCCAAGGTCGTTGACGGCCTGACCGGGGTTACGGGCTGACGCATCCCCGTTGCGGGGATGCGGCGGTCATGGGCAGGCGTGGCGCGCGCCGTCATTGCCGAGATAGGTGCCGCTCGATGCGTCGTAGGACCGGAAACGGCGCGCGCAGGCCGCCACGGCCTCGGCGCCCGGCGTGCCCTGCGCCACCTGCGCCTGGGAGT
>NZ_VRVC01000323.1:0-240 GCF_008040005.1 Methylobacterium sp. WL19 | reverse complement strand
TTCAGCGAGGTACGCACCGGCATACACAGCGGCACACATTGTCCGCCTATGAAAAACGCTAAGTCTTTGATTTCTTAGGGTCAGGTCGGGGTGATACCCTGGCGCCTGACGGACGCTCCCTCCGCCATACCACATAACCTAAGCTCCTGTTATTAAAGGGCTTTTCGGTAGGCGCTTGCGCTTCGCCTTCGAACCGGTCTACATAATGTAACTCATAGCGAGATACATTGGAACGCATGT
>NZ_VRVC01000032.1:0-40754 GCF_008040005.1 Methylobacterium sp. WL19 | reverse complement strand
CGCCGGGGCCGGCATAGAGCCGGGCGGGCTGGCGCCCCTCCGGGTCGACGATGCGCAGGCGATCCCCGGCCTCGACCTCGAAGAAGGCACAGGCCCCTCCCCTCGCCGAGAACGAGAGCGTGCGCGGCGACCTTGCCCCCCACGCGCCCTCGGGCTGCATCCAGATCTGGTTCATTCGTCTATCCAGGGTGAACGGGTCGCAACGGATGCGGGCCGACGCGCCCCGCTCGGGGCCGTCATCGCCATCGGAGGCCGCTCCCCGGTGAGGCCGGGGAACGGCGTGATTCCAACACGGTTACGCGCGAAGAGCCTGCTTGATCGGATTTTGCAGCGGATGCTCATGCCAAAGTAAATCGGCTGCCAAAGTCGATCATCCAGGCCGACCTCCTCATCCTGAGGTGCCCGCGTCAGCGGGCCTCGAAGGAGGCCTCCAGTTGTCGCGCGATCCCTGGAACCCTCCTTCGAGGCCGCTACGCGGCACCTCAGGATGAGGTCAAGTCTTGGATAAACACCTCAAACAGGCTCCAATACAGCTCCGCGCTCATTCCGCGGCTTGGGGCAGACCCATGAAGGCCTGGAGCGAATCGTCCATCGCCTTCATCCATGTGGTGTGATGGGCCGGCGACAGAGTTCCGGTGATGGTCGAGCGGTAGGACCGGTCGCGATAGGTGAGGATGCCTTCCATCTTGTGGTGCTCCCACTCCTTGAACAGTTCGGCGACCTTGTCCACGTCGAGATGCGGATAGTCGGTCGCCGCCAGGAGTTCGCGGACGTATTCCGTCTGGAAGTCGATCGCCTCGAACGGGTTGGTGAGCGTGTCCTGATAGGCCAGCCATTTGGCGATGTCGGCTTCCTGCTCCTCCGGACCCGGCAGCGCCAGCTTGCCCATCATGTAGTCGCGGGCATACCAGGCCTGGGCGTCGAACATGTTGAAGGTATAATACTGGTCCTGCATCCCGAGATAGATCAGGTTCGGGTTGGACTGCCAGAAGATGCCCTTGTAGATCCCCGCCGGGTAGAGGCAGTTGTGGGATTTCAGCCGCAGGTCGTCCGGCAGGAACGGATAGGTGTGCTTGTAGCCCGTACAGAAGATGATCGCGTCGACCTCGGTGTCGCTGCCGTCCTTGAAATAGGCCGTGTTGCCGACGAGCTTCTCCAGAAGCGGCCTCTCCTCGAACCCCGCCGGCCAGTCGAAGCCCATGGGCTTGGTGCGGTAGCTGAAGGTGATCGACGTGGCGCCGTACTTGATGCACTGCGTGCCGATATCCTCCGCCGAGTAGCTCGCACCGATCATCAGCAGGCGCTTGCCGGCGAACTCGTCGGCGACGCGGAAATCGTGCGCGTGCATCACGCGGCCGGGGAAGAATTCGAGCCCCTCGAAGCTCGGAACGTTGGGCACCGAGAAGTGGCCGTTGGCCACCACGACGTAGTCGAAGTCCTCGACCTGATGCTCGTCCTTGATCAGGTCCTTCGCCGTCACGGTGAACCGGCCGGTCTCCTCCGAATAGCTCACCCAGCGGACGGGGGTGCAGAAACGGATGTACTTGCGTACGTCGCTGCGCGCGACGCGGCCGGCGATGTAATCATGCAGCACGGCGCGCGGCGGATAGGACGGGATCGGCCGGCCGAAATGCTCCTCGAAGGAGTAATCCGCGAATTCGAGGCACTCCTTCGGGCCGTTCGACCAGAGGTAGCGATACATGCTGCTGTGGACCGGCTCGCCGTTCTCGTCGAGGCCGGTGCGCCAGGAGTAGTTCCACTGACCGCCCCAATCGGATTGCTTCTCGAAACAGACGAGCTCGGGGATCTCCTCGCCCGCGCGCCGCGCCGCCTCGAAGGCGCGCAGCTGGGCGAGGCCGCTCGGACCCGCGCCGATGATCGCAACCCGCTTCTTCATGATCAGATCCCCGTTCTATGTCTCGTGAGCCGGGCGGTCCGGGTCTCCCGATGGCGGGTTCCCGATCGGTGCCGGACGCCCGCCAAAGACCATTCTCCCCCGAGGATAGATCCGGCGAGGGCGAAACCTCGGCGGAGCATTCCTGCTGAGAAAATTTATACGCCGCTGAGAAATGACGGTGCAATAGTGACTGTTGGCACTACTGTCGTCGCTCAGTTGTGCATTGCAAACGAAAAGGGGGGTTACTGTTAAGCGAGAACCATGCCAGGTATCCCGGTCGAACCGGGCGGCACGTCCCGGGCGTCCGGCGCGGGCCTATCCCTTTCCCGGCGGGGCTACGGTATTCACACATCTCGCGGGCCGCTCGGGTCCGAGGCCGGGCGCCGCGACGACGCGCCTGCTTCATGGGGAATGGCACCGTTTCAGGATGAAGGACGAACCGACCCGGAGCGGACCCGATCCGCTGGCCACCGCCGAATGGTACAGCCGGTTGGGCGACGTCGCCGCATCCATCGGGACCGAGCACTTTCACCGGAACCTGCTGTCCCTGTTCGCCCTCTGCGTGAAAAGCGATTCGGGATGGATCATCCGGTACTCGCGGGTGGCCCCGCCCGACGTGCTCTACACGACCGGGGTTCCGAGCGAGATCGTGGAGTTCTACAACAAGAAGTGCCTTCGCATCGATCCGTTCTCCCTCTACTGGAAGAACGGCGGTAAGCCGGGCATCCTGACCCTGTCGGAGATCGGGAACAGCAGCCCGGAATCGATCCTCTACGGCAAGATATTCAGGCCGGCCGCGAACATTTCCGACGAGCTCGGCATGTTCTTCTCGACGGTGGGGCATTGCTGCTTCGGGTTGTTCCTCGAACGCGAGCGAGGCGTGTTCTCGCAGGAGGACATCCGGCGGGCCAAGCTGGTCTTTCCCGCCCTGGAGGGATGCCACCGGAGCCATCTCGGCCATCTGTTCAGCAACCTGCGCTACACCGACGGGACGCAGGCGGAGGGGCTCCTCAACCGGCCGACCCTGATCCGCGACCGGCACGACGTGGAGGTGTTCGCCAACGAATCCTGGAAGCGGGCCGTCCAGTCGGATGCCTCGATCCTGCCGATGCTCGAGACCCTGGCGCCGTCGGACGCCATCCGCACGGTCCATGCGCGCGATCACGTGATCACATCGGAGGTCTTCGACCGGGACTTCGCCCTGGCGCCGGGCGGCCGGATCTTCATGCTCGGGCCGAAGCCCGCGCCGCAGGACGAATCGGTGGGCTACCCGGCGGCGGCGGAGGTGCTGGTGGCGTTGACCCCGCGTGAGCGGGACATCCTGACCTTGACGATGAAAGGCCAGGCCACGGGCCAGATCGCGCAGAGCCTGGGGATCGGCAAGGGCACCGTCAAGAACTGCAAGATCCGCATCTACCGGAAGGCGGAGGTCACCTCCGAGCGCGATCTCATCAAGAAGTTCAGCCCGTTCTTCCCCTCGGCCTGAGGGGGAACGACGTTCACATGGTTCGCCGGCTGCGCCGCCCTGCCCTCCTTCCCCTCGTGGCTGCGCCCTTCACGGAAACGATTCGGGTGTCTTGAGTTTTGCAGCCTTTGGCGGTGTGCCGGCGGCGGGGTCGACGGTGAGGACGTCGCCGCCATCGGCATCGGCGTCCTCCTCGTCGCCGTTGCGTGATGCGCGATGGAGGATGTCGTCCCTCGGCATCCGGCTGGCGAGCGCGTCGATGGCGAGGCGCGACCGCAGCGGCAGATACCGTGCCGCGGGCCAGACGGCGTAGCAATCCATGGTCGCGTAGGGGCGGTTCGCCCAGAGCTGGACGAGTTCGCCCGCCTGCAGGCTGTCGCGGATCAGCCAATGCTGGAGCCAGCAGAGGCCGAGCCCGGCCTTGGCGGCGGCCAGGATGACTTCGACGTCGTCGAACCGAAGCCTGGCATGGGGGGAAACGGGGACGAGGACCCCGCCGGCATCCGGCAGGCGCCAGACATAGCCGCGGTCGCCGCGCGCATAGACCAGCGTGTCGTGCCCGGCCAGATCGGCAATGTCGTCCGGCCGTCCGCGCGCGGCGAGGTAGGACGGGGCAGCGCACAGCACCATGCGTTCCGTCACCAGCCGCCGGGCACGCAGGGAGCTGTTGTTGCCGAGCGCGCCGAAGCGCAATCCGAGATCGAAGCCTCCGGCGATCAGATCGACGACCCGGTCGCTGAAGTTCAACTCGAGTTCCAGCTTCGGATGCGCCTTGGCGTAGTCGAGCAGGATCGGCGCCGCGCAGCGCCGACCGAGGAGAACGGGCATCGAAATCCTCAAGCACCCCGCGACTTCCCGGCGGCCCGATTCGAGGAGCGCCTCGCCGGTGCGCATTTCTTCGACGGCCCGCAGGCAATGTTCGTAGAATTGCTGCCCGGCTTCCGTCAGGCTCTGCGTTCGCGTGGTCCGTTGGAACAGCCGCACGCCGAGCCGCTCTTCGAGGCGCGCCACGGCCTTGCCGACGGCGGAGCGTGACAGGGCCAGCCGGTCGGCCGCCCGCGCGAACCCTCCGGCCTCCACCGCCTCCACGAAGATCTGCACGCCATCGAACTTGTCTCGCATCGGTCGCCCGGTCCCGCACGGCCTGCTACGTGGATTGTAGCGCTACAGGCAACAAAGAAGCGAATAACTGGGTCTAAAGCCGAATGGCAATCTACGCTAGAGGAGTGGCGGGCGTACAGCGCGGCCCGGACAGGAACGGCTCCGCCCCATGGGCAGCCGACGCGGTTCCTGACCGAAGGCACGGCTGGGACGACAATCGGAAGGGTTGAGTGATGAGCGGTAAAGTCGTTGTCGTGACCGGCGCGAGCAGTGGTTTCGGGAAGCTCACGGTCCTAGAGCTCGCGAGGCGGGGTCATACCGTCATCGCGACCATGCGTGACGTCGAGGGCCGGAATAGCGCGGTCCGGAGCGAATTGATCGACGCCGCGAAGGCGGACGGGAATCCGCTGCAGGTTCTCGAAATGGATGTGGCCAGCGACGAGTCGGTCGAGGCCGCCATCGGTCACGTCATTGCCCAGCACGGCAGGATCGACGTTCTGGTCAACAACGCCGGCCTGATGCCGATCGGTGTGACGGAAGCCTATACGATCGCCGATGTCGAACGGCTGTTCGCGGTCAATGTCTTCGGGGCCATTCGCACCAATCGGGCCGTCCTGCCGCATATGCGCGCTGCCGGCAGCGGACTTCTCGTGCAGATCACGTCGTTGATGGGGCGATTCGTCATTCCCTTCTTCGGTGTCTATGCGGCGAGCAAGTTCGCGCTCGAGGCACTGGCGGAGACCTATCGCTACGAGCTCGGCGGCTTCGGGATCGATTCGGTCATCGTCGAGCCGGGCCAGTTCCCGAGCAACCTCATCTCGTCGAGCCCCGAACCGTCCGATGCGGGGGTCCTGGCCTCTTATGGCGAGGTCGCGGCGATCCCGGGTCAGATCAAGGCCCATGCCGAACAGCCCTACGATCCCGCCCATCCGCCGCGCCCGCAACGGGTCGCCGATGCGATCGCAGGGCTGGTCGAGGCAACGGAGCGGCGTCCCCTGCGCACGGTCGTGATGCCCGAGGGCATGGATTTCGGCGTCGCGCGCATCAACGAGGCGGTCGCTCCCATTCAGAACGACGTGCTCAGGGCCATGGGCATGGCGCACATGATCTAAAAGCCTGTTTAAGTCGTCTTTCCAAGGATTCACCTCATCCTGAGGTGCCGCGTAGCGGCCTCGAAGGAGCCCGTTAGAGCGCTCTCCGCCGAAGTGGATGCCGGTTCGGCGAAAAAGAGCGCGGCAGTCAAAGGCCCAGAGCTGTGTCCCGACCCAACGTGGTCGGGCACAGCTCTAGGGATCGCGCGATCACTGGAGGGCTCCATCGAGACCATTTGCTCGAGCAAAGGGTCCCTCAGGATGAGGGGGTCTTATTCGAGGCGGGCCTGGTCCGGCTGGATGCCGAGGGACAGGGGCGCCCCGTCGTCCAGGGCGGCCAGGCGCGACACCGCCATGCCGTGGAACCGGGTCAGGCCCTTGTACTCGACGAGTTCGGGCGGGAGGCTCGCCAGGACGCGGTGGAGGCGCTTGCGCCACTTCTCCACCCGCTCGATGTCCTGCAGGCTGATCAGGTAGCAGCGGATGCCGAACAGGATCGCGTTGGAGCGCGGCAGGCGGAACAGGGTCTGCAGTTCCACGCGCAGGTGGAGCTTGCCCGCGATGTTCTCCGGGGTCACGGTGGTGCGGTCCGGCCCCCAATCGGGATAGTTCTCGGGCGACGTGTCGAGGCGCGGGTTGATCGTCATCGTCCAGTTCAGCCGGCGGACGGGATGCCCGTACTGCAGCCGCAGCAGATATTGCAGCGCCCGGTCGAACACCCCGATCTCGTGCGCCAGCGGCACCGGCCCGTGCCACTCGTGGAAGCTCATGCCGATATCGAATTCCAGCGACCAATCCGCCTGCGTGGTGACCATGCCGCCATCGACGTAGAGGTTGTCGTCCCGCTGATCCTGCAGGGTGAAGTCCCCCTGAGCCTGCCGGGTGATGTACTCGAACGGCTCGCAGGGCAGGGTGGACGCGTCGCCGAAGACGAAGCGCTGGTCGAGGCCCAGGGGGCGGTTGATCCAGTGCCAGGCGGTGCCGTCCCGCGTCAGGCTGAAATGCTCGGGGTAATCCGCCGACAGGCTCTCCATCAGGAGTTCGAGCGTGTCCCATTGCGCCGGCATCATGTGCGCCAGCACCTGGCATCGCTTCGGGTCGTGATCGAGGACGATCGCGCGCTCGCGGCATTCGGCGACGTAATGTTCGTCCACGTCGAACGCGTGTTCGAAGGCCGGCGACGTGCCCGCCTTCACATGCGGCTCGATGTTGACCGAGTACATATATTTGTCTTCGCCGAACGGAAACGGGAAGCGGAGCACTGCCGCGTCGCTGTTCCGGTAGGAGAAGTCGTCCCGGAACGTCTCGTCGGTCTTGAACTGAATACCCATCTCAGCTTCCCTTTACCAAGCGGCGCCGATCCCGGCCGACGGCCGGCATCGATGCGTTCGGCGGATGCCCGCCGCCGCGCGGTCGTCCGGTCTTAAAAATCGAGCACCAGGGTCTCGGATCTGGCCCGCGAGACGCAGGTCGCGATGAGGCGGCCCTCCGCTTTCTCGGCATCGGACAGGACGTGATCCCGGTGATCGGGGATGCCCTCCACGAGGGGCAGGAGGCAGACGCCGCAGGCGCCCCCCCGGCAGAGGCACGGAGCCTCGATGCCTTCGCCCTCCAGCGCTTCGAGCAGGGTCTGCGAGGCCCCGACCGCGATCGACCGGCCGGACCGCGCCAGGGTGACGGTGAACGGCTCGCCGCCCTTGTCCCCGCCGAAACTCTCGCGGTGGATCGCGTGCGGCGTCCAGCCGAGGCCGCGCGCCGTCTCCTCGACCGCGTCCATCAGGCCCTGAGGCCCACAGGTATAGACATGGGTTCCCAGCGGCTGATCGGCGAGGAGGGCGGCGAGATCCGGCCGCTCTCCCCGTCCGACGCCATGGACGTGGATGCCGGCCGCGTCCGAGCCGAGCAGGCCCCGGAAGGTCTCGACCTCGTCGGGGGCGCAGAACTGATGCAGTTCGTAGGCGGCGCCGCGCGACGCCAGGACCGGCCGGTAGGACAGGAACGGCGTCAGCCCGATGCCGCCGGCGATCAGGATGTGCTTGCGGGCGAGCGACGCGATCGGGAACAGGCTGGCCGGCGCGCTCAGCTCGACGGCGTCACCGATCTCGAGCCTGTCGTGCAGGAAGTGGGAGCCGCCGCGCGAGTCCGGAACCCGGCGGACGACGATCGCGTAGTGATCGCGCTGATCGGGCGGCGTCACCAGCGAATAGGCGTTCTGCCAGACCCGGTCCGGCCCCCGCAGGGTGACGAGGACATGCGCCCCCGGCGGCGATGTGGGAAACGCCCCGCCCTTCTCGGGAACGAAGCGGAACCGCTTCAGCGTCGGGCTCAGGCGTTCGATCTCGGCGACGCGCGCCGACAGCTTGCCGTCGAGGATCATGAATAGGCCTGCTCTGCCGGAGGGACTTCGCCGGCGACCTCGGCATCGATCTTGACCCCCATGAAGGCCGACAGGCGCCGCGAGAAATGATCCCGCACGAACAGGTTGGCGCCGCAGCCGTCGCATCGGACGATGGTGGTCGTCACGCCGTGATTGAAGGTCCGGCAATGGACGCAGGCCACGCGCCGCGCTCGTGTGCCGGAATGGCACTGGAAGATCTCCTGCTTGGTCATCCCCGCGCGCTGCGCCGTGTTGAAGACGTCCCACAGGAAATCCTCGGTCCCGCTCACGTAGAGCCGCAGACCCATGCGCTCCTGCGCGAGGCGATGGTCGAGGCGATCAATGAGGTGCCTCGGCGAACGGAACCCTCGTTCGTGAACGGTCTCGGAGGGTGGGATCCGGCCCTCCTGGTCGGGGCCTGCGACGAACCAGACCTCCACCTCCCTGTCGGGCGGGGCCTCGAAGCGGTAGGCGGGCGAATCCGACACCAACAGGTGGCGCAACCCGGACAGATCCATCGCCAGCGATTGATAGACCGGTCGGCTCTTGATGGACTGATCTGACATCGACCTCGACTCGACAATGGGCGGGGCGGCGGCCGGAGCGGACCGCGCCGAACCAGAGGACGAATTCAGTCCCGTCGACAAAGCCGGCTCCGTCTTGCTTGCGCGGCGATCTGGTTCTTTAAGAGAATTTCATTTTCTCCAAGAGAACAACAATGTCAATCGCCGTTTTCGACCGAAGTCCCGGCCAAGGAGTTTCGGCCAATGGGTCGGATGCCGGTTCGATGGGCGGCGGACACGTGTTTCGGCACCCGCTGCCGTCATGGTCCGCACTCCCGTGCGGGATGCGCAGGGTCGCAGGGCGCGCGCGCGAAAGCGAGAGGCCATGTCGACCATCCGCTCGAATCGAGAAGGCCCATCGCGGTCCGATCTCTCGTCATGCCCGTGATCGGCAAACATCCATGCCCATTTACTGGTCACATCTGCCCGAAAATCAATTCTCATGGAAAATTTCGATGCAATTCCACTGTTCGCTCGAGGGGGAGCCGCAATAGCGCTTGACAGCGGCTCAACCGAAGAGAAATGATTATTCCTGTAGAGAATTTCAGGAGTTCGACCGGCAGTCTTCCACTGACGTGATGTGTCGGGCTCTCATGAAACGTGCGCACCGACGGTCGCGGCGCCCCGGCTATTTGGAAAGACTTCGTGTGACCCTCTCCGCAAGGACGGGAAATATCCATGTCGCTGACGATACATCGACACGCACATCCCTAGCTTAGAATTCCTCACGAAACGTCCGGTCGGTATCGATCCTCGCTCCGGGCACGCCGGTGCGGCGGAAGTTTCGTGAGGGACACTCGAAACGTCCTTCGGAACACCCTTCTGCGGCGCCGATCCATTTGGCGGAGCGGCGCCCCGAGCCAGACGACACTCCGGATGCGCCTCGACCCCGCCGAGACCGTGCGGACACGCATCGCCCCGGGATCACACCTTCGGCGAGGGCACGGGTCGATCCGGACCGAACCCTCGATACGACCAATGGAGAGCTGAATCATGAGCACCGGACTGGCATCCTCGGCAAAGCCCGTGGCGGGCTTCACGTCCCCCGCCACCGGGACGGCCGAAGACGGGAAGCTGCATCGCAGCATCAACTGGACGGGCGCGTTCTGGGTCGCGAGCGGTGTGCCCGCCCTCGTCCTGTTCTCGGTGGGCGGCATTGCCGGCAATACGGGCAAGCTCGCCTTCCTGATCTGGACGCTCTCCATGATCATGGGCTTCATCCAGTCCTTCACCTATGCGGAGATCGCCGGCCTGTTCCCGAACAAGTCGGGGGGCGCGTCGGTCTACGGGGCCGCGGCCTGGGTCCGCTACACCAAGCTGGTGGCGCCCCTCTCGGTCTGGTGCAACTGGTTCGCCTGGTCGCCGGTCCTGTCGCTGGGCTGTTCCATCGCGGCCTCCTACATCATCAACGCGGTGGCGCCGCAGCCCACGGCCACGTCGCCGGCCGTGGTGCAATGGCTCGCCACCAACGGTGCCGCCCTGCAGATGGCCGATGCCGACAAGGTGACGGCGGCCATCGCGGCCGTGGCGCCCGGCATCCGCACCTGGACCCTGTTCACCACCACCCTCGGCCCGGTCTCGCTCTCCCTCAACCTGGCCTTCTTCATCGGCGCCGCCCTCATGCTCGCGGTCTTCGCCGTGCAGCACCGCGGTATTCTCGGAACGGCGAACGTCCAGAAGTATATCGGTCTCCTCGTCATCATCCCGATGTTCATCGTCGGCGTGGTTCCGCTGCTGATCCACGGCGTGAACTGGGAGAACTTCTCTCCCCTCGTCCCCCTCGCGGCGCCGGCCGCTCCCGCGCCGGGTGCCTGGAACATCACGGGCTGGACGCTGGTCCTCGGCAGCATGTTCATCGCGGCCTGGTCGACCTACGGGTTCGAGACGGCGATCTGCTACACCAGCGAGTTCCGTGATCCCGCCAAGGATACGTTCAAGGCGATCTTCTATTCGGGCCTGCTCTGCCTCCTGCTGTTCACCCTCGTGCCCTTCACCTTCCAGAGCATGCTCGGCGTCGAGGGAATGCTGGAGGCCTCCATCGTCGACGGGTCGGGTGTGGCGGCCGCACTGGCGCACATGGTCGGCGGCGGTCCCATCGTCGAGAATTTCCTCGTCATGCTGATGATCCTGGCCCTCGTGCTCTGCATCATGACGGCGATGGCGGGGTCCTCGCGCACCCTCTACCAGGGCTCGGCCGACGGCTGGCTGCCGCGCTACCTCAGCCATGTGAACGAGCATGGCGCACCGACACGGGCGATGTGGACCGATCTCGTCTTCAATCTCGCGATCCTGGCGATCGCCTGTGCCGATGCGACGAGCTTCTTCTTCATCCTGGCCGTGTCGAATTGCGGCTACATCATCTTCAACTTCCTCAACCTCAACTCGGCCTGGATCCACCGCATCGACTCGGCGCATATCCCGCGCCCCTACCGCGCACCGACCTTCGTCCTGGTGCTCGGCGGCGTCTTCGCCTTCGTGAACGTGATCTTCATGGGCGCGGGCGCGAAGGTCTGGAACCCGATCGCCCTCTGGGCCGGCCTGATCACCGCCGCCCTGATCATCCCGGTCTTCTGCTACCGCCACTATGTCCAGGACGGCGGCAAGTTCCCGGCCGAGATGTACGAGGACCTGCATGTCGGCCCCGACGGTGCGGTGAGCCGCCGCCGGGCGGGAATCCTGCCCTACCTGACGCTGGCCGCCGGCGTCGTGGTGCTCCTCCTCTCGAACTGGTTCTTCCAGCTGTGATCGAACCGGGCTGCCGGGCCCCTGGGCTCCGGCAGCCCGCGCGTGGGACGAGACAGGGTCCGCCCAATCAAAAAACGGAACGCTAGAGCTGCGCCCGACCACGTTGGGTCGGGGCACATCTCTAGGCCTTTGTTTTGCCGCGCTCTTTTTCGCCGAACCGGCATCCGCTTCGGCGGAGAGCGCTCTAAGGGACAGCCGCCATGAGCTACACAGACCTTCCCCGCCAGTCGGCCCTCAACGAACGCCACCTGGCCCTGGGCTCGACACTCGACGCCGAGTGGAACGGGATGCCCATCCCCCAATCCTACAGCACCGACCGCTACGAGGAGACCACCATCGTCCGCTCGCGGGCGGGCCTGTTCGACGTCTCCGGCCTTCGCATCGTCAACGTCTCCGGTCCGGACGCGGAGGCGATGCTGAACGCGATGCTCACCAGCGACGTCGGCAAGATCGCGCAGGGCCGATCGGCCATCAGCAACATCGTCGACGAGAACGGCTCCCTGATCGACGACGTGCTGGTCTACCGCGACGGGCCGCAGGCCTTCCGCGTCTCGCATGGCGGCGGCAGCCTCGAAGACGTTCTTCCTGAATTCACCGAAGGCCGCGCCGTGGAGGCGGCCCGCGACGACGACGTCCACATCCTGTCGCTGCAGGGACCGCTGGCGCTCGCTATCCTCGCGCCGCACACGCCCTTCGACCTGCCGACGCTGAAGTATTTCGAGCATGTGCGCACGACGCTGTTCGGCCGCGACGTATCCCTGGCGCGGGGCGGCTACTCGGCCGAGCGCGGCTACGAGGTGTTCTGCGCCGCCAAGGACGCCGTCGCCATCTGGGACGCGATCATGCAGGCCGGCGAGCCCTTCGGCATCGTGGCGGCCTCCTGGGACTGCCTCGACATCGTGCGCGTGGAGGGCGGCCTGCTGTTCTTCCCCTTCGACATGCCCAAACCCGACACCACGCCGTGGGAAATGGGCCTGGCCTGGACCGTCGACCTCGACAAGCCGGATTTCCGCGGCAAGGCCGCCCTGCTGGCGCGGAGGGGCACCGAGCGTTTCAGCCAGGTCGGCCTCGAGATCCTGCACCATGAGGCGGTGACGCCCGGCGCCAAGATCTTCAAGGACGGACTCGAGGTCGGCACCGTCAACAGCACCACCTACAGCCGGCACCTGATGAAGTCGCTGGGCCTCGCCCACCTGCCGCCGGAGCTCGCCGCCCTCGGCACGGAGGTCGAGGTCCGGACCGAGACCGGCCCGCTGGTCGCCAACGTGGTGCGGACGCCGTTCTACGACCCGATGCGCCTGCGCACCCATCCGGCCGACGAACGGACCGCCTGATACCGGGCGGCGTCCCCCTCCCCCCTGTGGCTACGGCCTGGACGGACGGGGAACCCGCGGTACCGGCGAAATCGGCGGTCCCGCTTCCAGAGGCTCGCGCTCACGCGGCACCCTTCCGCGGACGGAGACCGGCGCCGGTCACGCACGGGCTTCGGTGAGGTCGTCCCAGAGCCGGTCGGCCGCATCGTTGCGGCAGTCGAGGGAGCGGAACAGCCTGATGTCGATGGGGATGTCGAACCGGTCCGGACCGGCGCGCACGAGCCTGCCGCGCGCCTGATCTTCGGCCGCCAGCGTCTGCGGCAGCCAGGCGATGCCGTGTCCGTTCCGCGCCATCGTCATGAGCGCCGCCGCGAGGTGAGAGGTGAGCGCCGTCGCCGAATGGGCCGGCTCGCGATCCGGGAAGGCCGCGATGATGCGCCCGAGCCCCGAGGCCTGGCTGTATCTGAGATAGGGCAGAGGCGCCTCCGGCGTTCCCGGCAGCGACCATGTCGGCCCGCCGTCCGAGGTGGGGGCGCAGAGGGGAACCAGCAGGTCGTCGCCCAGGGACAGGCTCGGAAACCGCTCCGCTTCGAACCGCGTCCGTGCATCCGGGTGATGGTGGCACAGGAGGAAGTGGACCTCGCCGGCGAGCATGATGGCTTCGCAGGCCTCCATGCTGTCGGAGATCAGGTTGAGGGTGCCCAGCGTCTGATGGTGCATCAGGCCGCGGATCCAGTTCGGAAAGAACGTGAACGACAGGGCGTGGGTCGCCGCGATGGAGAGCGTCGCCGTGTCCCGGGCGCCCACCTCCCGCGCGTCGCGTCGTGCCCGCTCCAGGCTGCGCATCATGTCCTGGGCCGCCGGCTGGAAGGCGAGCCCGGCCGGCGTGAGCACCGCCCCCTGCGGACCACGGGCGAACAGGGGCGTGCCGACCCAATCCTCGAGGGCACGGATGCGCCGGCTGAAGGCCGGCTGCGTCACGCTCCGCGCCTCGGCCGCGCGCGAGAACGTCTTCTGCTCCGCCAGGGCGAGGAAGTCCTTCAGCCAGTCCAGATCCATCGATCAGCCAGTGTCCGTCAGCCCGTCCAGCCCGATGCCGACCGCGCATAGCGCGCACCGAACATGGCATTGGCCGAGCGACGGTGTCCAGGCGTAAGGACGGCATCAAGCCCCGCAAGAGGGATCACTAATCAAGCTGCCCGCTAAGTGGCAGATCAGGAGGAAACAGATCATGAAGTCATGGCTAAGCCGACTCTATGTTCAAGTCTTCATAGCAATCGTCATCGGCGGGCTCGTCGGGTATTTCCTGCCCGACGTCGCCGTCACGCTGCAGCCCCTGGCGGACGGCTTCATCAAGCTGATCAAGATGCTGCTCGCGCCGGTCATCTTCGGCACCATCGTGGTCGGCATCGCCAAGATGGGCAACTTGAAGGAGGTCGGCCGCATCGGTGTGCGCGCGCTGATCTACTTCGAGGTCGTCTCCACGCTGGCCCTCGTCATCGGCCTCGTCGTGGTCAACGTGATGCAGCCGGGCGTCGGCATGAACATCGACGCCACGCAGATCGACGGCAGCGCCATCGCCTCCTACGCCAAGCGGGCGGAAGCGCAGCCCGGCATCGTCGGCTTCTTCATGGACATCATCCCCTCGACGATGGTGGATGCCTTCGCCAAGGGCGCGATGCTGCAGATCATCCTGATCTCGCTGCTCTTCGGCGTCGCCCTGGTTCAGGCGGGCGAACGCGGCAAGCCGGTGGTCGTCGTCATCGACAGCCTGCTGGACGCGCTGTTCCGCATCGTCGCCATGGTGATGCGCCTGGCCCCCATCGGTGCGGGTGCCGGTGTCGCCTTCACCATCGGCAAGTACGGCTTCGGCACCGTCTGGTCCCTCGCCTACCTCATGCTCGGTGTCTACGTCACGTCGATCCTGTTCGTCGTGGTCGTGCTCGGCTCCGTCTGCGCCTGGACCGGGTTCTCCCTGGTCAAGGTCCTCGGCTTCTTCAAGGACGAGATCCTCATCACCTTCGGCACCTGCTCCACCGAGGCGGTGATGCCCCGGATGATGGCCAAGCTGGAGCGGGTGGGCTGCGAGAAGTCGGTGGTCGGCCTCGTGCTGCCCACGGGCTACACCTTCAACGCCGACGGCACCTGCATCTACCTGACCATGGCGGCGATCTTCGTCGCCCAGGCCACCAACACGCCGCTGGGCATCGGCGACCAGCTCGTCGTCCTGGGCGTGCTGCTCCTGACCTCGAAAGGGTCGGCGGGTGTCGCCGGGGCCGGGTTCGTCACCCTCGCCGCCACCCTGTCGAGCATCCACACCGTCCCGGTCGCCGGCCTCGTCCTTCTGCTGGGCGTCGATCGCTTCATGAACGAGGCACGGGCGGTCACGAACCTGATCGGCAACGCGGTCGCCACCATCGCGGTCGCCAAGTGGGAAGGCGCCTTCGACCTGAACAAGGCGGAAGAAGCCTACCGCGACCGGGCCGCCGTCGCCTCCGAGAACGTCGTTCCCGACACGGAAGCCGGGCATGCCCTGCCCCGCCCCGTGGCGGCCGCCCACTAGACCTTCCGACCGACCCCCTTCCATCCCGTTCCCCTCACGCGAAATTCTTCGCATCTCAAGGAGAGCCACCATGCGTATCGTCGACGTCTGCGAGGTCACCAAGCCGATCTTCTCGCCCATCCGCAACGCCTATATCGACTTCTCGAAGATGACCGCCAGCCTCGTGGCCGTGGTCACGGACGTGGAGCGCGACGGCCGCCGGGTGGTGGGCTACGGCTTCAATTCCAACGGCCGCTACGGCCAGGGCGGCCTGATCCGCGAGCGCTTCAAGAACCGCATCCTCGAGGCCGACCCCAAGAGCGTCCTCAACGAGGCCGGCGACAACCTCGACCCGCACAAGCTCTGGGCGGCGATGATGACCAACGAGAAGCCCGGCGGCCACGGCGAGCGCTCGGTGGCGGTGGGCACCCTCGACATGGCGATCTGGGACGCCACCGCCAAGATCGCCGGCAAGCCGCTGTTCCGGATGCTCGCCGAGCAGAAGGGCGTCGAGGCCAATCCGCGCGTCTTCGTCTACGCGGCCGGCGGCTATTACTATCCCGGCAAGGACGACACCCAGCTGCGCGCCGAGATGCGCGGCTACCTCGACCGGGGCTACAACGTCGTGAAGATGAAGATCGGCGGCGTGCCGATCGAGGAGGACCAGCGCCGCATCGAGGCCGTGCTGAAGGAGATCGGCTCCCAGGCGCAGCTCGCCGTCGACGTGAACGGCCGCTTCAACCTCGAACAGGGCATCGCCTACGCCAAGATGCTGCGCCAGTACCCGCTGTTCTGGTACGAGGAGATCGGCGATCCCCTCGACTACGCCCTGCAGGCCGCGATCTCCGAGTTCTATCCCGGCCCGATGGCGACCGGCGAGAACCTGTTCTCGCACCAGGATGCCCGCAACCTCCTGCGCTACGGCGGCATGCGGCCCGACCGCGATTACCTGCAGTTCGACTGCGCCCTGTCCTACGGCCTCGTCGAGTACCTCCGCACCCTCGACGTGCTGGAGCAGTTCGGCTGGTCGCCCAAGCGCTGCATCCCGCATGGCGGTCACCAGATGTCGCTCAACATCGCGGCCGGCCTGGGGCTGGGCGGCAACGAGAGCTACCCGGACCTGTTCCAGCCCTATGGCGGCTTCCCGGACGGGGTGAAGGTCGAGGACGGCCACATCGTCATGCCCGAACTGCCGGGCATCGGCTTCGAGGGCAAGTCGGACCTCATCAAGGTCATGCGCGAGCTCGCGGAGTAAGCGCCGATCGATCGCCGTGCGGGGTTCATCGAGCCCGGCACGGCCCCTCCCCCTGCCGCCTGGCCTCGGGCGACAGCCGTTCCTGCGAGCCGGTCAGCCGAGACGGGCCGGCCCCGGGGACGGCAAACCGGAATCGACGTGACGAGGAAATCCGTACGATGCGTCCGCTCAGCGATGACGAGCGAGCCGTTCTATCCGCTCTGACCGAAGACTTCGTCAGCGCCACGGTGGTCAAGGTCAGGTCCGGCCTTCCGCGCGGCCAGAGGAACGAGACAGTCCTCGCGGCCTGTATGGGATTGGCGCAACGCGGTCTTGCCGAGCGGGCCGGCTCCGGGTTGCGGTCCACCCTCCGTTGGCGGAAAGCACGAGGTGGCTTCGCCCCGGAGCGGGAGCGCCACCTCCACGGAACACGCAACTGCGAAGAGGCCCCATGACAGCGCATGCGAAGGCGGAGATCCTGCTGCTGAAGGCGATCCTTCCCGATACGATCCGAGCCCTCGACGAGCGCTTCGTCCTCCACCGCCTGGATCGGGCCATGGACCGGGACGCGTTCCTGGCGGAGGTCGGCCCGGCCATCCGCGGCGTGGTGGTGGGAGGACAGGCGCCGGCGGGAGCCGACCTGTTCGCGCGCCTTCCCGCCCTGGAGATCGTCGCCAATTTCGGTGTCGGCTACGACACGATCGACGTCGCGGACGCCAAGGGCCGGGGCGCCGTCGTCACCAACACCCCGGACGTGCTCACCGAGGAGGTCGCCGACCTCGCCCTCGGCCTGCTCCTCGCCACCGTCCGCCGCCTCCCCCAGGCCGACCGCTATCTCCGCGCGGGCGCCTGGCCGAAAGCCCCGTTTCCCCTCTCGCCCTCCCTGCGCGGGCGCCGCATCGGCATCCTCGGCCTCGGGCGGATCGGGCACGCCATCGCCACGCGCCTCGACGGGTTCGGCTGCGCCATCGCCTATCACGGCCGCCGCCGGCAACCCGCGGTGGCCTACGACTACCACCCGAGCGCGGTCGAGCTGGCGCGGGCCTGCGACGTCCTCGTGGTCGTGGCTCCGGGTGGCGGAGCCGGGCCCCTCGTCACCGCGGAGGTGCTGGGCGCCCTCGGTCCGGAGGGCATCCTCATCAACGTGGCCCGCGGCAGCCTCGTCGACGAGGACGCCCTGATCGCGGCCCTGCAGCGGGGCGCGATCCACTCGGCCGGCCTCGACGTGTTCGCCGACGAACCCCGGGTTCCCGACGCCCTCATCGCCTTGGACAACGTCGTCCTGCTGCCGCATGTGGGCTCGGCCACCCACCACACCCGCCGTGCCATGGGAAACCTCCTCGTGGACAACCTCGTTTCCTGGTTCGAGGGTCGGGGGCCGGTGACCCCCGTCGCCGAGACGCCCTGGCCGCCGAGCGCCGCCTGAACTCCCGAATCCAGCCGTCCCATCCGCGGAGAGCCGATCCCATGACATCACGCAGCTATCGCATCGCCGTCATTCCGGGCGACGGGATCGGCAAGGAGGTCGTGCCGGAGGGCGTGCGCGTCCTCGAAAAGGCCGCCAAGCGCCACGGCTTCAGCCTCGAGTTCGACTGGTTCGACTTCGCCAGCTGCGATTATTACGAGCGGCACAACCGGATGATGCCGGAAGACTGGAAGGCGCAGATCGGGGGCCACGACGCGATCTTCTTCGGCGCGGTCGGCATGCCGGACCGGGTGCCCGATCACGTCTCGCTCTGGGGCTCGCTGATCCTGTTCCGGCGGGAATTCGACCAATACGCCAACCTGCGCCCGGTGCGCCTGATGCCGGGGGTGAAGAGCCCGCTCGCCGACCGCAAGCCCGGCGACATCGATTTCTGGGTGGTCCGCGAGAACACGGAGGGCGAATACTCGAATGCGGGTGGGCGCATGTTCGCCGGCACCGACCGCGAATTCGCCCTGCAGGAGACGATCATGACGCGCCACGGCGTCGACCGCATCCTGAAATTCGCCTTCGAACTGGCCCAGAGCCGGCCGAAGAAGCACCTGACCTCGGCCACCAAGTCCAACGGCATCTCGATCACGATGCCCTATTGGGACGAGCGGGTGAAGGAGATGGCCAAGGCCTACCCGGACGTGGCCTGGGACCAGTACCATATCGACATCCTGACCGCCCATTTCGTGCTGAACCCGGACCGGTTCGACGTGGTCGTCGCCTCGAACCTGTTCGGTGACATCCTCTCCGATCTCGGCCCCGCCTGCACGGGCACGATCGGCATCGCACCCTCCGGCAACATCAACCCGGAGCGGCTCTTCCCCTCGGTGTTCGAGCCGGTGCACGGCTCGGCCCCCGACATCGCCGGCCAGGGCATCGCCAATCCCATCGGCCAGATCTGGTCCGGCTCGATGATGCTGGAGCATCTCGGTGAGCACGAGGCCGCCCGGGAGATCGTCACCGGGATCGAGCGCGTCCTCTCCGAGCGGACCCTGCGCACGCGCGATCTCGGCGGCAACGCCGATACCGAAGCCTGCGGCAGGGCGGTGGAAGAAGCCCTCGGATAAGGGCGTCTTTCCGGGAATACCGGGACGCGGCCGACCTGGCACTGTCGACTTGGCACCGCGATCCCGAGCACATGGATCTGGAGAGGGACGAGCGCGGGCTTCGACGGTTGGCGCATCGGTGCATGTTCGGGAAACAGCGATGCGGCTTTATACTTAGATAGCACAAGAAGGGCTCCGCACGCCCGCGCCCCCCGAGCACGAAGACAAGCTAAAGGGAACTCTATCTTAACAGCGTTCAGGCTAGGTCCGGCCGGCACACAGTCTGGCCGAGACCAGTTCGCAGTTAGGATGAGCTAGAGCGCGCCATGAAGCGTCGGGATTTCCTCATTGGGGCATCCGCCCTTGGCTTGGCCTCCTCGTCTTTCGCGAAGGCCGCCGTCTCACCGCTCCAGGCGCCGGCGGCTGCGCCCGCGGGCGCCCGGATCGCGCGGGTCGCCATACACCCGGCGATCGGCTTTTCCCGGGTCGGCAATTCCGACGCATGGTTTCCCGCGCCCGAGGTGCCGGGCCTCCTCGACGAGCCGGCGGGCGGCTTCAAGGATTCCGAAGGGCGCATCAAGAAGCAGGTTCAGCGGTTCCGCCTCTACGGCTACGACGAGGAGGGCCGCGTGGTGCGCGAACTCGACGCGTCGAAGGGCGTCCGCTGGAGCGTCCACGTGGCCAACACCAAGGCGGCCTGGTACGGCTTCATCAACGCGCTCGACCAGGGGCCGGCGGCGCCCGGCATCCCCGGCACCCAGCGCAATCCCCTGGTCCAGGCCGACCGGCGCGACGATCTCCTGGTGATCGACCCAGGCGTCATCCAGATCGGCGGCGTCTCCGCCAATGCGGCGGGCAAGGATCCGGCCTGCCGCATGCAGGGCCGGTTCTGGAACACCCTCGATGTCGATCTCGGCCACCTGCGCACCGACGAGAACGGCCGCCTGCTGGTCTTTGCCGCAAACGGCATCTCGCGCACGGCCCTGCCGCAGAACCCGGTGCGCGACTTCACCAACAACGACGGCTGGCACGACGATTGGTGCGACGGCTGGGTGCAGGCCAGGGTCGAGATCGACGGAGCCTCCGTGCCGTGCGACCCGGCCTGGATCGTCTGTTGCGGTCCGAAATTCGCGCCCCAACTCGAACCCATCGTCACCCTCTACGACGCCGCCCGCGAGGCGATGGTCGAGCTCGGCCATCTGAAGGCCCCCTCCGACACCGTCTCGTTCCGGCGCGACGTGCTGCCGATCCTGCGCCGGGCCGGCACCATGCAATGGGTGGCCACCTCCTCGTTCCTCGGCGCGGCCTGGAACCAGATCGGCGACCTCTCCAGTCCGGCGCTCATCGCCACGCTGGCGCGCCCGCATGAAGAAAGCCGCGCGACGCGGCAGAACGTTCTCCAGGCCTTCCGCCGTCCGGGCGGAGAGGACCAGCGAGCCGCCGCCATGCCGATCATGCTCGGCGACGGGGTGAATTATCCCGAGAGCCAGCGCACCTGGCTCACCCTCACGCCGACCCAGTACCGTCAGCTCGAACTCTGGGCGGACGGGAAGTTCGCCGACGATTACGACGACGCGGCGGCCGATTCCGTCACGCGCCTCGACGACCTGCCCCTCGCCCTCCGGCCGGAGGCCCTCACCCGTGCCGCGCTCGATGCCTGCTCGGGGGGAGCCTTCCACCCCGGTGTCGAGATCACGTGGCCGATCCGTCATGCCGCCCTCTATCGCGGCCGTGACGAGACGAAGCTGCCCTTCCGCATCAAGATGTCGGATCGACCGGGCCTGATCCAGGATCTCGGCCTGCAGCTCAATGCCACGAACGTGTTCGCGGGCAACCCCGCCAAGCCGCGCGACGGGGCTCCCATCGGCCCGCAGGCTCCGGGCGACCTGACCCGCTGGATGGGCGTGCCCTGGCAGGGCGACGCCTTCAGCTGTCAGGCGGTCCTGACGGCCTCGGGCTTCCCCACCCCGGTCTGGTGGCCCGCGCTGCTGCCGGTGGATGTCCTGCCGGAGCCATTCTACGAGCAGGTCATGCGCACCGATCTCAGCGACGAGGAGCGCCTGCGCTTCTACCATGCGCGGGTGCCGTGGGCGCGGGGCGCGGCCGGTATCGGCCTTCACGTGGAGGCCGGCTACACCGATGGCCTGCGCCGCATGATCGAGCTGTGGACCCGCATGGGTGTCCTCGTCCGCCGCCCCGGCCCCAAGGGCCTGACCGGCGTGCCGGAGACGATCTACGTGGAGACCCAGCGCGGCTCCATGGACATCGCAGCACCGTTCCCCCGCCGCTGAGCGCGACGCGCGTGGACCGTATCGTGGTCGTCGGGGCGGGAGTCGCCGGCCTGTCCGCCGCCCGGCGCCTGACCCTCGCCGGACATTCTCCCGTCCTCGTCGCACCGGATCGCGTCGTGCCCACCCGGGGGGAAACGCTCTCCGCCACGGCAGCGTCGTTTCTGGACGGGCTCGGCTGGTCCGCCCTGATCGACGGCGACACCGCCATGGCCAGCCAAGGGCGCTTCTCGATCTGGGGCGACAGCGCCTTGCGCAGGGCGGCCGGGCACGAGAACGGCGCCCATATCGACCGCTCCCTGCTCGAAGCACGGATGGCGGCGTCTCTGGCCGACAGCGGGGGCGAGCGCCTCGCGGACGCCGTGGTCGGCCTGGAGCATCTTCCCCGCGGCGTCCGCATCGGCTTGGCCGACGGGCGATGGCTGGATGCGGCGGCGGTGATCGATGCGAGCGGCCGGGCCGCGCTCTCCGGCGGACCGACCGCCGACCGGCGGCGCCTCGACCGGCTCGTCTGCGCCTACCAGGTGCACGACGTGCCCAACGATGCCGAGCTTGCCGCCGCGACCCTGGTCGAGGCGGTGGAGCCGGGCTGGTGGTACATGGCGCCGATGCCGGACCGGCGCATGATGATCGGCCTGTTCACCGATTCCGATCTCCTGCCCGCAGGGGCGGCGAAGGATGGGAGGCTCTGGGCGGATGCGGCCGGGCAAACCCTCGCCATCGCCGCCCGCCTGGACAGCCTCGGCCTCGACACCGCCTGTGCCTCGCTGTCTCCCCAAGTCGCGCCGGCCGCCTCGGTCGTGCCGACATGCCTGGTCGAGGGGCGCATCCTGCGCTGCGGCGATGCCGCCGCCTCCCTCGATCCGCTCGGGGCGAACGGTCTCGCGACGGCGCTCTGGAGCGGCATCCGGGCCGCGGACGCCGCGCTGGCCCTCGCCGCCGACGATCCGGCCCCGGCACGCGCCTACGAGGGCGCCTTTCTCGAAGGTATCGCGCATCACCTCTCCGCGCAGCGGAGCCTCTACACCGCCGAACGGCGCTTTGCCGACGCCCCCTTCTGGACCCGGCGGCATGCTTTCCCCTGACTCCGAGGACGATCCCATGAGACCCGGTTTTCCCTCCCTGCTCGCCGCGCTTCTCGCGGTGCTCGTCCCCGCCGCGGCTTGCGCCGACGAGACGAGCCGTGTCGAGATTCTCGCTCCGAACGCAGAGACGATCACCCCCAGCGGCACTTGGAGCATCGGCGCACGGGCGGGAGATTTCGTGTTCATCGGCGGGATGCGCGGGGTCGACCGGGCCACCGGCCAGCTCATCGAGGGCGAGGAGGCCCGCATCCGCCGCATGTTCGACAACATGCTCGCCGCCGCCGCCGTGGCCGGGGCCACGAAGTCCGATGCCGTTCGCCTGACCGTGTTCGTCACGGACGTCGCCCGGCTGCGGCCGATCGTCAACACAGTGCAGAAGGACATCTGGGGCGACGGTCCGTATCCACCACGCACCGTGCTCGAGGTTCCCCGCCTCGATCAGAATGACATCGCCGAGATCGACGGCACCTTCTACAGGCCCACGGTCAAATGAAAGATTGCGGTGGTTGCCGTAAGACGCGGTCGTCCATCTCGATCAAGCCCATGAAAAAGATCGCCGACCGGGCACCAAGCGCCACCTCGTCGTGAGTCGAGGTACGCGATAGGGAATTGCAGATGTCGCGCGACGTCATCGGTGCAACGTAAGGATCAAGGCGGGTGAGGACTGACGGGTTCGCGCGGCCGGGGGCGACGTGATTCGCTTTGGCAAGCCGGAGGTCTGCCATGTCGAAGGCCTTGGAACCGCGCGGGGAATTTGATGCCGAGGCTCTACGACGGTTGGCGCGCGCGAGCCGGGATGCGGGCCTGAGCCGCTGGCACATCGCCGGCGACCTCGTGGTCCCCGACACCGTCACCGTATCGCCGCTGCGGTCTCATGCGCCCGAACTCAAGCCGGTCGAGACTGTCTGGCAGTTCATGCGCGACGACCGGCTCGGCGACATGATCTTCGCCTCCCACGAGGACATTCCCGATCGATGCTGCGCGGCCTGGAACAAGCTCGTTTCCCAGCCTCGGCGCATCATGTTCCCTCGGACTGCGCAACTGGGCCTATCGGTTATGATCCGTGCCGATTGGTATGAGTGAAAGATGCGTCGCCGATGGCCAGAACCCATCACCTGCGGGACCATACGCTGGGTGTGCTGCCAGGTTGCCGGCAGGATTTTAGACGATAGAGCGAGAGGGAAAAGGAAACGCAGCTCGAAGCGCTTTTGAGTCAATCTGTGATGGGGGCAGCACGCATTCGCGCCGTTCAAGCCATGCCAAATCAGTAAAATTTTGTGGGATACGCAAAGCTAGATCGGCAAGCCCAACAGATAGTTTGTAATCCTGCATCTTGAATGAGTCGTGTGCGTTGCCGACCTCATCCTCAATTGACGCCGATTGGCTCGGGATGCCATAGGCATGCGCCACTATAAGTCCATGAAGAGAGGTGGTAACTATTTCTTTGCAGCTTGATATTTCTCTAATTACGCATTCAATATCATCGAACGAAACTGATAGCAGCGATATAATCTTTATGTTCTTTGACTCCGTGCTATTAATCGCTGCTCTGAACATCGATTCATGGGAAACATGGGGGATAATGCCAATGCTATGGGACTTGGCGACATCCGGACGATACAGTTCCGGCAAGAGGATCGCGGGGTCGCCGTAGATCTCAGGGCAGGAACCGCCCGCCGCGATGATTGCATCGCGTGAAAGCGGACCGCGTACTGCAGAGTAGACAGCTGTAGGACAAAGCGCATCCGTGCTCCGCGGCATTCCAGTGCCCCAGAGGCGCATACTTGGTCGAGCAAACTTTGCAATGCTGCCAATACACAGGCCTTCAGCATGTTTGCTCAATACCCAACGCGGCATCACGCCGAAGGCATGCCACAGTACGTAGGGAGTCAGGATGTCTCCAAAGTTGCCCGGATAGGGGCTGCGCATCCACCACATTCTCGGCCGGTATGCTTCGGCTAAATCGGCTTCTGCTGCGATTTCTTCATGCATGCGGAGGGAACGGAATGCCGAAACTAGTGGGGTCCATACCTCGGGCGACTCCAAAATGAGATCGTTCTCTAAACGTTTGGATTCCGCCCAATCGCCATTGCTTACATGGGTTATAAAACCTTTCGTGACTATTTTCAGTCTTTCTTTGTTTATCTCAATCTTAGACATAATCTCACCTTGTGTTTTCGCAACAGCATGTCGTAATGTAAGGCTGTTGCATTTGTTCGGTGAACATTAGCGGAGTATATTTTGCTTTTTCATAAACTGCTTCCATTCATCTAAGTTGATTGACCAAGAGTCAAACCCGATCTTTTGATTCTCATACCAAACCACGTGCTGATGACCCTTTATATGAGAGAGACGAATAAAGTTCAGACGTGGCTGATAAGTACCATCCCTAATAGGTAGAAGCTCCACAATCTTCGATCCGGGTTTCGCGAATACTGAATGCGATAGTCCTGCTCCATAAGGGCCTATGATCGTATGAGCATGACGCGCAATAGCTATTTGATGCCACAATGGTATTGATGATAATTCTTGAACGATAAATCCAAACTCATTAGCTTCTTTCTCGATTTCTGATTCATTGATAAGTCGACGCCTTGTCGCATCTCGCCTAGTAACGTAAACTTTATCAGGAAGTGCTGCTTTATGTCCCTCGGACTGCGCGACTGGGCCTATCGGTGATGATCCGTGCCGATTGGTATGAGCCGGACATTGCATGGCCGTGAGGAATAGTCGGTACGGTGATCGAGGATCGGCTTACCGGCAGACAGTGGGGTGGAACAAAATGGAAAATTGAATCGACATCGGCCGGTCCATGCGTCGACTCAATCAAACCGATATGCCCCTGCGACGGCTGGAGAAAATGCATTTAAATACATGCCGGGGTCTCGATAAAATATATTTGGTGTAATATCACGAAGTCATCGCAAATAAAAATGCAATTTAATACAGATCGCTTCCTCTTCGATATGCCAAGGCAAGCATCAGCGATGCTCAATGTCCGAAGTCGCAGTCGTTCGCTTCACTGTTTGTATTTTAGTGTTATTGCTTGACTGGTATTTGTTGCTGATATTAAAAAATTCGTAGCGCGCATAAAAGTTGTTTCAGTTTTGTTTAACGAAAGGCTGCCAACCAGAAGGGAATGCGAACGAGGCATCGTGGGGACAGCGACGTGCCGTTTTTTGATACTGATCTGCGTGCGCTCATGGCCGCGGTCGACACGTCAACAGCTCGGATCGAGTTTGCTCCTGACGGCACCGTGCTCACTGCCAACACTCTCTTTCTCGAGCTGATGGGCTATACCCTTTCCGACCCGAAGGGGCAGAACCACGCTCGATTCGTCTCTGCCGCGGAGCAAGGCAGTGAGGCTTATCGAGCGTTCTGGGAAGCGCTGCGTCATGGCGAGCCGCAGACGCGCGAGTTCAAGCGTTTCGCGAGGGATGGTCGCGAGGTCTGGATCCAGGCCACATACAATCCCGTCCTCGACCGTGCCGGACGGGTGATCCGAGTGGTCAAGTTCGCGACAGATGTGACGAAGCAGGTCTTGCGCAACATCGACAATGACGGACAGCTCGGAGCTCTGCAGCGCTCACAGGCCGTCATCGCGTTCGCACTCGATGGCACGATCCTGGATGCCAACGCCAACTTCCTTTCAGCCGTGGGCTACGCGCTCGACGAGGTCCAAGGTCGTCATCACAGCATGTTCGTGGAACCGGCCGAGCGCGAGGGTGAGGCCTATCGTGAGTTCTGGTCCGCTCTGGGCAAAGGCGAGTTCAGCTCAGGGGAGTTCAAGCGGATTGCCAAGGGCGGTCGCGAAGTCTGGATCCAGGCAACCTACAATCCGATCCGTGATCGGGATGGTGTTCCGATCAAGGTCGTGAAGTTCGCCACCGACATTACCGGGCAGAAACTGCAGGTCGCGGATGCCATGGCTCAGCTGGCGGCGGTCAATCGCTCACAGGCCGTCATCGAGTTCGCTCCCGACACGACGGTCCTCGATGCCAATGCGAATTTCCTGAAGTCGCTCGGCTACGGGATCGAGGAGATCAGGGGGCGACCGCACGCCATCTTCGTGGAGCCAGGCTACGCACAGACGGCGGACTACGCCGCGTTCTGGGACCGCCTGAGAGGCGGCAGTTTCTCATCGGGCATGTTCCAGCGCTTCGGCAAGGGCGACCGTGCCGTCTGGATCCAGGCCAGCTACAACCCGATCTTCGACCCGAGCGGCCGATTGATCAAGATCGTCAAGTACGCTTCCGACGTCACCGCCAACATGGAGGCGCGGTCGGTCGCGGTGGAGGCCGCCGAGCGCACTCTCGATAACGTTCAGGCGGTCACGGATGCGGCGGACGCCATGAATGCGTCGGCGCTCTCGATCTCTCGCAGCATGATTCAGTCCAAGACCGTCGTGGACGACATCCATGGTCGAGCCGGCGAGGCGGATGCCGCAACCGAGCGGCTGCGTTCGGCAGCGCATTCGATGAGCGGCGTTGCCACCCTGATCACGGACATTGCGCAACAGATCAATCTGCTGGCGTTGAACGCGACGATCGAGGCGGCACGGGCCGGCGAGGCAGGGCGCGGCTTTGCTGTGGTCGCGACCGAAGTGAAGAACCTGGCTGGTCAGGCCGCAGCGGCCACGAACCGGATCAGCAGCGAAATCACGGGCATGCAGGCTGTCTCGAGCGAGGTCGCGGCCACCCTGGCCTCGATCACTGCGGCGATCGGTACGATCAGTCAGCATGTCGATGGCGTTGCTGCTTCGATGGATCAGCAGGCGCATGCCACGGGTGAGATCCTGGCCAGCATGCAGCAGGCTGCCGACGGTGTGTCGAGCATCAGCACGGGCTTGGACAATTGGACCGTTGGGATGGAGGAACGGCGCGCCGATCGCCGAACGCGTATCCTGCTGCCTGCTCACATTCATGTCTCGGACGGCGGCCGCATCGCCTGCTCGATCCGCGACCTGTCGGACGGCGGCGCACGGTTGCATGTGCGCCTGCATGCCTCGGTGCCGGAACGGTTCGTCCTCATCGCCGATGCGGACGGACGCCGGTTCGACTGCCTCGTACGGCATCGCTCCGGCGCGAGCATGAACGTGCAGTTCCTTCAATCTTCAGATGCGAAGCCAGTGCGTTCCGTCGCCGTTTAGAGCTTGCGTCCCCGGCGACCGAAAGTGCCTCACGAAACTCCCGCTGCGCCGTCATGCTCGGAGCGGGAACCGACCGTGATCGGAAGGTCGTGAGGCACCCCTACGGCAACGCGTGCTGCACCCATTCACCCGGTGTCGCGTCCCGGCCGCGCGTTCGGGAAGGCCGTTCGGCGCGATCGCCGATCCCTCCCGCCCGGTGGAGCCGCGGGCGCGCGCCGGGCGCAGAGGCCGACGGGCCTGTGGCCAAGGCCCGCTTTGGGGAAGATTCCTCGAACCCCGCGCCCGCTGCCCGTGTCAGACCACCAGCACGTCCGAGGCGGTGAGCGCCGGCTTGTCGAGGAGGGTCGCCAGCAGGATGGCATCCTGGGCGCCGCCGGAGCCGTCCGCGTCGTAGTAGAGATGGCCCTTGGCCGCGTCGTAGACGATGCGGTGGTCTTCCGTGGTCGCGGCGCCGAGGGCGAAGGCCTCGTCCGTCAGCTGGCCGGCGGTCAGGGCCGTGAAGACGCCCGCATTGAGGACGAGCCTGTCCTCGCCGTGGCTGAAATCGACGATCCGGTCCTTTTCGCCGGCCGGCGGCACGACATCGAACACGAAGGCGTCGGCCCCGGCATCGCCGCGCAGGACATCCGTCCCCGTGCCGCCGGTCAGGATATCGTCACCATCGCCGCCGAACAGGCGGTCGTCGCCCGCGCCGCCGAGGAACTGGTTGGCCCCGGCATCGCCCCTCATGGAATCGGCGAAGGCCGAGCCTTTCACGATCTCGAAGCCGGAGACGCCGCCGGTGCCCGTGGCCCGGCCGCTCTCGAACAGCGCGCGCGCCGACGCGCCGAACTCCGAATAGTCGAGGGTGTCGGTGCCGTCGCCGCCCAGGCTCAGGCCGCGGATGGCCGAGCCCGTCTCGATGGCCAGGGTGTTGTCGCCGGAGCCGAACTGGATCGCGGTGCCGCCCCCGCCGAGGATGCGGCCCGCATTGACGACCACGTCGTCGAGCGCGCTGACGATTCTGATCGCGATGCCCGAGCCGCCCTGGATGAGCCCCGCATTGTCGATGCTCGTCACGAAGGGCGCGTCCCCCTGCGACGAGTCGTCGATCAGGATGCCGAGGCCGGCGCCGTAGATCCGCGCGCCGGCCAGGTTGACGATGTCGCCGCCGCCCGCCGCGATGCCCTCCGCCGTGTTGGGCAGGCCGTCGGAGCCCGTGCCGCCGGCACCGAGGCCGCGAATGGTTCCGTGGTTCTCGATCGTCGCACGGAAATCGATGTCGATCCCGTCGCCGTCGCCATCGTTGATGCCGTCCGGGCCGCCGCCGTCCTCGGCACCGGGCGTCGCGCCGTTGACGTCGGAATTGGCCGCATCGGCAAAGGAGCCCGTGATGATCCCGTGATTGATCACGGTCGCGGTGCCGTCGGAGCCGATCCCGGAGCCGTTGCCGCCGATGATGCGGGCACCGGCCTCGTTGGTCACCGTGACGAGGCTGTCCTCGCCCATATTGATTCCGTGGCGGTCGCCGAGGATGGCGCCGCCGGCCGCGTTGCGGATCGCCCCGCTCGCCCCGCTCGCCCCGTCCTCGAACTGGACGCCGTCGACGCCCTGAACGTAGCCGGCGGCCGAGCCGCCCTGGATGGTGCCGCTATTGACGAGATCGACGGTCGCCCCGATCTTCACGCCGTCGGCTGCCAGCGCCAGCAGCGATCCCGCATTGTCGATCTCGGCGAGGAACGCGCCCGTGGTCGCGGCGAGGTCGAGGGCCTGGCCTTCGGCGGAGACGATGGTGGAGTCGGCTTCCGTGACGATCGTGAGCGTGCCGGCGGCGACGGTGCCGGACTGGATCTGCACGGCGTCGTCGTCGGAGCGGATGGTGCCGCCATTGTCGATCGTCGCGGTCAGGGTCGCGCCGATTCCGCTCTCGAAGCGGATCGCCCGGCCGCCGTCGGTGGTGTTCTCGATCAGGCCGTCATTGTGGATCTCGGCGCCGTCGGGGGCGGAGGTGAAGCGCACGGACTGAGCGTTTGCGGAGACAGAAAGGGTTCCGTCCACCTGCAGGGTGTCCGCGCCGGCCAGGGTGATACGGCCCGTCTGCGTGGTGCCGGTCGCGACGGAATGGGCGGTCATGCGGTCTCATCCTCGGCCGGACGCGTCCGCGGTCGGGCGGACGTCAAATCACCGGGCGTGGCGGACATTAGGGGGGTCGGATGACGCTCGAACGACGGTGCGCGTGGCGGTGGATTCCTGCCGGATTCCGGGGGGCTCGCCCCCTACACCACCGGCACGCCGCGTCCCTTGGCATGCTCGGCCGGCTCCACGTGGATGACGACGACGGCCCCCTCGATGGCGCTCTCGATGGCACTTTCCAGACGGTCGCAGATGTCGTGCGAGTCCTTCACGGTCATCTCGCCGGGCACCACGAGGTGGAAGTCGATGAAGGTCGCCTGCCCTGCATGGCGCGTGCGCACGTCGTGCGCCTCCAGGGCGCCCTCCCCGTGATCCGAGATCAACGTGCGGATCTGGGTCACCATCTCGGCGGGCGCCGCCTTGTCGAGGAGGCCGCTCACGGAATCGCGCACCATGGTCCAGCCCGACCACAGGATGTTCAGGGCGACGAGGCCGGCGATGAGCGGGTCGAGGATCAGGGTTCCGGTGACGGCCACCAGGGCGACGCCGATCAGGACCCCGCCCGAAGTGACCACGTCCGACATCACATGACGCGCATCGGCGACCAGGGCGGGCGACCGCCACGCCCTGCCGCGACTCAGAAGCGCGACGGCCCAGGCGCCGTTGATGGCCGTGCCAATCGCGCTGACGGCCAGGCCCAGAATCGGCGCATCGAGGGGCTTCGGGGCGAGGAGACCGTAATAGGATTCACGCAGGATGAGGATCGCCGCCACGATGATGAGGGCGCCCTCGATCACGGCCGAAAAGTACTCGGCCTTGTGGTGCCCGAACTGGTGGTCGTCGTCGGCGGGCGCAGCGGCCACACGCAAGGCAATGAAGGCGAAGGCCGCCGCCGCCACGTTGATGATGCTCTCCAGCGCGTCGGAATAGAGCGCGAGACTGCCGGTGAGCCAATAGGCGGCGAATTTGAGCGCCATCACGAAAGCGCCGATTCCGGCGCTCGCGAGGGCGGCTTTCTGGGTGCGGTCCATTTCCGGTGCCGATCCGTGACGGGCCCGCCGGGTAAAGGAGCAGGGCGTGGCGCTAGGCGGCCCCGCCCATACGATCATCCCCGCCGGGAAGGCCACGGCAAAGGTTGAACCCACCGGTGAAGGGTTTAGTCGTGGCTATGTCTGGGGCTCACCCTCCTGCGGACCGGGCGCCGCACCCGCCCGACGCTCCGCTTCGCGCGCGGCGCTGCGTGCGCCCTGGGCTCGTGCCCGCTCGGCCTTGCGCGCATAAGTCCGGGCCATCCACCCCCAGCGGGCATTGGCCGCCATCACGTCGAGACGCCGGGCTTCGCGCTCCCAATAGGACATCAACTGCGAGTCCAACGTGACCCGACGGCGCGGAACCTTGATGTTGGTCGCGCCATTCTTGAGGTTTTCAATCATCAAACGAACCGCATTGGAGCAAGATTGCTTGGAGACCACGCCGATTTGCCTCGGGGTGGTCAAGGTTGTTTTCAACGTAGATCTGTAACAATGCGGCGCGTGTGAAGGTTGTTGGCACGCAAAGAAGCACGAGCCATGCAGGCCACGCATTGTTGGCCCCTCTCCGTCCTGCGGCTTCCGCCTGCGCCACAACATTCCTTCGCACCGTCATCGGGCTGGAAGGCTGTCATCGGCCATTGATCCCGGGCCAGGAACCGTGCTGTTGGCGCGCGATGCGCGTCGACCTCTTCGATTTCGATCTGCCCGAAGCGAGCATCGCCCTCAGGCCGCCGCAGCCTCGCGATGCCGGGCGACTGCTCGTGGTCCGTCCCGGCGAGGCGCTGGAGGACCGCGCCGTGCGCGACCTCGCCGATCTGCTGAGACCGGGCGATGCCCTCGTCTTCAACGACACTCGCGTGATCCCGGCCCGGCTTCGCGGCATCCGCCATCGCCCCGGTTCGCCGGGCCTTCGCATGGAGGCGATGCTCCACCTACGCGAAGCACCCGAATGCTGGCGCGCCTTCGCCAGGCCGGGCAAGCGCCTCGCCGTCGGCGACAGGGTCCGCTTCGGACGGGATGGCGAAGGCGACGCCTGCACCCTCGGCCTCCTCGACGCCACCATCGCGGAGAAGGGGGCGGGGGGCGAGATCGTGCTGCGCTTCGAGCTCTCCGGCCCTGCCCTAGACGAGGCCATCGCGCTTGTCGGCGAGCTGCCGCTGCCGCCCTACATCGCGGGCAAGCGTAGCACCGACGCGCGGGACACGGTGGATTACCAGACGGTGTACGCCCGCGAGGCCGGAGCCGTGGCCGCCCCCACCGCGGGCCTGCACTTTACCGACGACCTCCTCGCCCGCATCGACGCCGCCGGGATCGCGCGTCACAGCGTGACCCTGCATGTGGGTGCGGGCACCTTCCTCCCCGTCAAGGCCGATGACACCGACGACCACCGCATGCATGCCGAGATCGGCCTCCTCGATCAGGCGACGGCCGAGGCGCTCAATGCCATGCGCGCCGCGGGCGGTCGCATCGTCGCGGTCGGGACCACGGCCCTGCGCCTTCTCGAAAGCGCGGCGGACGGAGACGGCCGGCTTCGCGCCTTTGCCGGCCCCACCGACATCTTCATCACGCCGGGCACCCGAATCCGTGCCGTGGACGCGCTGATGACCAACTTCCACCTGCCGCGCTCGACCCTGTTCATGCTGGTCTCTGCCTTCTCGGGCTTGGAGACGATGCGGGCGGCCTATGCGCATGCCGTCGAGGGCGGCTATCGGTTCTACTCGTATGGGGATTCGAGCCTGCTGTTTCCCGCACCATCCAAGTGAACGTCCCTGGCGGCGCCCCGCCTCCCCCATCGATCGGAGGGTCATTCCATATGGGTCGTCATCATGCTCTTGGCGCGCTCGAAGGCCGCGGGACCGAGGGCGAAAGGGCCGTCGAAGGGGCGCTCGTGGAGCGCGATGACCGACAGCGTCCCGACCATCGCCGTGGAGAAGATGACGAGCGTGATGACCTGAGCGCGCGGCTTGTCGACGTGGACGATGCCGATTGAGATCAGCGTCAGAGTGCAGAGAAACAGCAACGTCATCCACTTCGAATCGTCGCTCTCGCTCGCGCTCAGGGCCAGCCGCTCGCCGCGCGCCTCCCGCAGGTTCATGACCGTGGTCATCAGGGCGGTATGAGCGACGACACCGGATGCGCTGGTCTGAACCGGGTCGGCCACCATCTTCATGAGCCTGCTGAGCGCCGCCCCCGCCTCGCTGGAATAGGGCGTCTTCGTTCCCATCTTGGGGAACTCGTCGGCGATGACCGCATCCGCATAGGCGAGCAGCGCCTTCTGAATGTCGGACATGTCCGAGACCGTGGCCTCGCTGAGATCATAGGCGGCGATCAGGTTGGCCCGCTCCGTCTGAACGATGCGCGACGCCTTGCCCTGCCGCTCCCAGGCATCGTTCGCCACGAAACCGGTCAGCAGGGCGAGGAGAATTCCGATCGAGCTGAAGAACGACGCGACGATGCCGCCGACGTTGTTGAGCAGATGGGTCCGGGTGTAGGGGACGTTCGTCAGGACGACCAGGACAATCGAGACTGTCGCAAATAGTGAGGCGAGAATGACGATCATCAGCCAGATCGGCTGATCGAGCCAGAGTCCTAGGAGCATCGATAGACCTCGCGATCATATGGTGAGCCGGCCGCGCGGAAGAGCCCTCTTCTGGAGGAGTCCTCGTTTTGAGGAAACCTAGTCGGAATGTCCGGGTGGTTGGCGGATCTCCGATACTCCTTGAATGTGCTGTGGGCCAGTGCCCGGATCGACGACCACCGCCCCGGCACGGGGCGACCCGTCTGGCGCCGATACTTCCGGTCACGAGCGCACGTCCTCCCGCATCGGCTTTTGCGGAGAACCGGCATCCACTTTTCCGGCCGATGCTCTAAACACCATGCCCATGTCCGAGACTCCCTCCCTTCGCAGCAACGCTTCCGAGCATTTCACATTCCGCGTCGACGCCACCGACGGGCAGGCCCGCACCGGGGCGATCTCGATGCCGCGCGGGACGATCCGTACACCGGCCTTCATGCCGGTGGGGACGGCGGCCACCGTCAAGGCGATGTATCCGGGCCAGGTTCGCGACCTCGGCGCCGACGTGGTGCTCGGCAACACCTACCACCTGATGCTGCGTCCCGGCCCCGAGCGCATGGAGCGACTCGGCGGCCTCCACCATTTCATGAACTGGCCGCACCCGATCCTCACCGATTCCGGCGGTTTCCAGGTGATGTCTCTCTCCGCCTTGAGGAAACTCGACGAGCAGGGCGTCACTTTCCGCTCGCATGTGGACGGCTCGGCCCACCACATGAGCCCGGAGCGCAGCATCGAGATCCAGGGGCTCCTCGGCTCCGACATCCAGATGCAGCTCGATGAATGCGTGCGGCTCCCCGCCGAGCGGCCGGCCATCGAGAGCGCGATGCGATTGTCCCTGCGCTGGGCCGAGCGCTGCCGGCTTCAGTTCGGCGAGCAGCCGGGCAAGGCGATGTTCGGCATCGTCCAGGGCGGCGACTTGGCGGACCTGCGCGTCGAGAGCGCCAGGGGCCTCGTCGATCTCGACCTCAAGGGCTACGCCATCGGTGGCCTCGCCGTGGGCGAGCCACAGGCGGTGATGCTGGCGATGATCGAGACGGTGGAGCCGCATCTGCCCAGGGACAAGCCGCGCTATCTCATGGGCGTCGGCACGCCCGACGATCTCATGCGATCGGTGGCACGCGGCATCGACATGTTCGACTGCGTGATGCCGACCCGCGCCGGCCGCCACGGCCTCGCCTATACCCGCTTTGGACGGATCAACCTGCGCAATGCCCGGTTCGCCGAGGATACCCGCCCCCTCGACGAGACCTCCGCCTGCCCGGCGGCGCGCGACTATTCCCGCGCCTACCTCCACCATCTCGTGCGCACCGACGAGATCCTGGGCATGATGCTGCTCACTTGGAACAATCTGTCCTATTACCAGGATCTGATGTCCGGAATGCGGGGGGCGATCGCGGCGGGCCGCCTTGCGGATTTCGCCGGCGAGACTCGCGAGGCCTGGGCTCGCGCAGAGGCCGAGCGCGCCAGCGCGAATCTGGCCGGTTGACCCCTTCGACCCAACCCCCTATTGCGAGCCACGCTTCTCACGACAGCCGGCCCGATCGTCATCGAGCCAGGCCCTTCTGAGCAAGCGAGCGCGTAGCTCAGCTGGTAGAGCAACGGACTTTTAATCTGTAGGTCCTGGGTTCGAGTCCCAGCGCGCTCACCAACAATCACAACGATTTAGCTGCCGGTTGCTAGCCTTCGAAAAAAGGCTAGCAACCACATAGCTACCAGGGTGTTGCAGTCATTTCCCCGCTTGCGTTGTAGTGTAAGCGCTCGGTGGGAAGACTATTGGGTCAGGCGGCCTGATCGAGGGCCGTAAACGGGCCCCAATTCCACGGCAGCAGGTCGCCGAGGCGTCGGGCCGGATATTCGGCGATGCGGGTGAGGACGTCCCGCAGGTAGGCTTCGGTGTCGAGGCCGTTCAGCTTGGCCGTTTCGATCAGGGTGTAAAAGGCGGCCGCCCGCTCGGCGCCCCGATCCGTGCCAGCGAAGAGGTAGTTCTTGCGCCCGACCGCGACGCCGCTCAGCGCCCGCTCGGCCGGGTTGTTGTCGAGCCCGATACGCCCGTCGTCGAACACTCGGGGCAGCGCCCGCCAGCGGCTCAGCATGTAGTGGAACGCCTTGGCCAGGTCCGAGGGGCCGCAGAGCTGGGGCAGGATCGCCTCGGCCCAGGTTCTCAAGGCATCGGCGCGCGGCCGGGATCGGTCCTGGCGCTGTCGGTGTCGTCGATCGGGTGGCTGTCCGGCGATCTCGTATGCAGGTGTATCGGGTGATCAGAGAGGCCAGACCGACCGACTGTTTTCAGCGATGGCAATGTCCTGGTTGGGTGGTTTTGCAACGGTCTGCTTCCGGTAGATTATTTGAAGAAGCAGACGATGAAAAATTTGGTTTCGGCCGAATTTTCTATGTTGAACGAGCGGCAATTCCGTTGATCCCGATGCCGAGCCTCTCGGGACCACGTAGTGAGGCGCCTGGCCGGTAGGGCGGCGGATCGGACAGTAATCGCGGCGCGATCAGTCGGCGGCTGAGGGCCACCAGGGCGATCTCGGCCTCGATACGGGCGAGCGGCGCCCCCATACAATAGTGCAGACCGCCGCCGAAACCGAAATGCTGGACGTCCTCCCGATCCGGATCGAAGCGGTCCGGATCGGCGAAACGGGCGGGGTCGCGGTTCGCCGCGGCGAAGAGCAGGATGACCGGCGCGCCCTTGCGGATGGTGTGCCCCGCGATCTCGATGGTACCCAGCGCCTTGCGGGTCCTAAAGTGCACGGGCGGCTCGTAGCGGAGCAGCTCCTCGATGACACGCGGCGCGCGCTCGGGATCGGCGCGCAGCCGGTCCAGTTCATGGGGGTGGCGCAGCAAGGTGAGCATACCGTTGGTGATCAGGTTCACCGTCGTCTCATGGCCCGCCACCAGCAGCAGGATCGCCGTCGAGATGAGGTCGAAATCGCCCATCGCGGCCTTGCCGCCGGGGCCGGGCTTGGTGGTGATCGGATTGGCGAGAGCACTGAGCATGTCGGGCCCCGGCCGCCGGCGCTTCTCGCGGATCAAGGCGCGCATGTAGCCGGAGATCGCATCGAAAGCGGCGACCGTTTTGTGGCGGCTGGCCTCGTCATGGCGGGCATCGGGCTCCAGGGCGGTGGCGAGTTGCGTCGCCCAGCGCTGGAATTGCGGTTCGTCCACCTCGGGTACGCCCAGCATGTCGCAGATCACCGCGACGGGCAGCGGATAGGACAGGTCCTCCACGAGGCAGACTTCGTCGCGTCCCCGGCAGGCATCGATCAGCGCGTCCACGTCGCGGACGACGCGCTGCTTCAGCGCCAGCACCCGCGCCACCGTGAATTCCCGCATGACGACGCTGCGCAGGGTGTCGTGATCGGGCGGATCGCGGAAGATCAGCGGGCGGTGCGCGGTGGCGATGCGGTCCTTGATCGGATTGAGGAGCCAGTCCTTCAGGGGATTGCCGGTGCGGGGGCGGTGGGACGGAGGCAGATCCTCGGAGCTGAGGCGCGGATCGAAGATCAGGCTGCGGATCGCTGCATGCGTGCTCACCACGACGATGCCGTCGCGCTGAGGCGAGACCGGGTTCTCGCGCAGCCGCGCATAGATCGGATAGGGATCCGCGCGATTGGCCGGGTTCAGCACCTCGGAAAACAGCGTGTCTTCAGACATGACGGGCCTCGTCGGCGTGGGAAGCGGCGCGCGGTGGCGGGAAGCCGGGCTCCCTGGTGGCGAACCGGCCCTGGTCGCTGGCATCGCGGATCGGTGGGTAGGGGCTGCCGGCCATGATCGCCTCGGCATAGGCCGGGAGCCAGCGGGCCTGGTCGAACGACACGGCGGCGATGCTGCGGCCGGCACGGCCGTAGACGGCGAGGAAGCGTCGCGATGCGCGCGAACCCTGTACGATCGCCACCGAATCCGCGCCCTCGCTCAGGCCCACGGCCTTGATGTTGATCCCGAACTGGCTCGACCAGAACGCCGGGAGATGGTCGTAGCCATGCTGGTCTTCGGCCGGCGCCACCATGTTGCGCGCCGCATGCGCGCCCTGCGCGACGGCATTGCCCCAATGCTCCACCGAGACCAGCCGGCCGCCATAGAGCGGGTTCGGCCAGCGTGCCACGTCGCCGGCGGCGTAGATGTCGGGGCAGGTCGTGCCATCGGCGGCGAGGACGCGGCAGGCGCCGTCGCAGGTCACCCCGCCGGCATCCGCCATCAGGCCCGCATCACGCAGCCAGTCCGTGGCCCGGGTCGCGCCGAGCGCCACGATGACGAGGTCGGCCTCGATGGTACGCCCGTCCGCGAGATCGGCGCGAACCACGCGTCCTGACGCATCGCCCTCGAAGCGGAGCACCCGTGCGCTCGGATGAAACGCAACGCCGGAATCCTTCAGGCATTCTGCGATCACGCCGCCGATCCAGGTGCCGAGGGATCGGGCGAGCGGCGTCGGATTGGGATCGAGCAGGGTGACGGGCAGGCCGAGATCGCGGCAGCAGGAGGCCGCCTCGCAGCCGATCAGGCCGGCACCGACGATGAGGACACGGCGCGGGCCCCGGGCCAACGCTGCCCGCAAGTGCGCGGCATCGTCCCGGCCGCGCAGGGTGAAGATATTGGCGAGGGCGCCGCTCGACGCGGCCGGCCAGGGGCGCGCCTGGGCGCCCGTGGTGATGAGCAGCCTGTCGTAGGCGAGCACCGCCCCGTCCGCGAGGCGGATGGTCCGCGCGACGCGATCGAGACCGACTGCCGCGTGGCCCAATCGCCAATCTGCGTCGAGGGCGACGAGCAGTGGCAGTTCCGTCGCGTCTGGCGCCAATTCGCCGGACAGGACGTGCTTCGACAGCGGCGGCCGGTCGTAGGGGCGATGCGGCTCGTCGCCGATGAGGGTGAGCCGACCCGCATAGCCGTTTCGGCGCAGGGCCTCCGCCCCGCGAAGGCCGGCCAGCGACGCGCCGACGACGACGATGCCGGCATCTGCGGCGGCACTCACGGCGTCTCTCCGTCATCGGCCTGCAGGCTGATGGCGCGGACGGGGCAGGCCTGCACCGCCCGCTCGATCTCGCCTCGTCGGGCGCGGGGTGGCGCGGGGTCGTAGAACAGGATCTCGTGTCCCCGGACCTCGAAGGCGCCGGGCGCCGCGTAGCAGCATTGCGCGTAGCCCTGGCATCGGTTGAGATCGACCACGACGCGCAGTGGAGTCGTCGTGCTCGAAGCGGTCTCGGTGGGATGGGTCATGGCGATGCCTCGCTACTCGTCAGATGCCGAGGAACGGATCGTCGCGGTCGTCCGCCTGCGGCATCAGGTTGGCGACGGATCTCATGGGCAGGCCGGTCGTCGCGGCGAGCACGAGGGTGGCGGCGAACGCGATCATCCGGGGCGTTCGTGCCCTGGCATCGTGCGGGCGATCTTGGACCGATGCGGTCCGGGGGCGGCCGGAAATCGATATCGCGGTCATGCGGCGATCCCCCGGACGATCGGCCCGCCCCGAACTACGTCGTCGATCCCGGCGAGAACGGCCCGACCCGAATCCAGTCCCGCGAAGGCCCGCGCGAGGGACGCGGCCCGCGCCCGGAAGTGGGGTTGCCCGAGCACCGTATCGATCGCCTCGCGGAGTGCGCGGGCCGTCGGATTATTGGTCGCGAGGTTGAAGCCAGCGCCCGACCAGCCGATGCGCGCGCCGATCTCCGCCTTGTCCTCGGTCAGCCCCGCCGAGACGAGGGGCACCCCGGCCGCGAGCGCCTGCGAGACGCTGCCGTATCCTCCGTTCGTGACGAGGAGGCTGATGTCCGGAAGCATCGCGTCGAACGGAAGGAACGGCGCGACCCGGGCATTGCCGGGCAGAGGCCCGCTCAGGGCTTCGACCGGGCGACCGCCGGTGGTCGCGACCACGAGAAGGTCGTCGCGATCCGCCAGGGCCGCCAAGGTCGGCTCGATCAGTTCGCCGAAATCCGCGTTGGCCAGGGTCCCTTGGGTGACCAGGACGACACGCTTGGTCACGTCGCGGGCACGCCACCAATCCGGAAGCGGCGCATGTGTCGGGGGAACCGGCAGCAGGCCGGTGAAGCGAAGATTGGGCGGCAGCGTCCCGTAATCGTACTCGAACTCGGGGACGGTCGGCTGGAGGAACAGGTCCGGGAGAATGGCGATGGAATGCGGAAGCGATGCCGGCAGGGGCGGCAGGCCGAGCCGAGCCAGTTGCGCATCCGCATAGGCACGCACGGGATCGACGAAGGCGGCGTCCATGCCGGCCTTCAGCAATGCGTATCGGGCCCGCTCGTCCGCGTTCCGGGCCGGGGGCAGGCCGAGGCCGACCGGTGCGTCGTCGGGCCTGTCGAGGAACAGGAAGCTGACGTTCAGGACGACGATGGGCGGACGCGGCCGGGAGCCGAGCAGCAGGGGCAGCACGCCGAGGAACAGGCTTCCGGCGACGATCACGTCAGGCCGCTCCGCCTCGACGAGCCGGCTCAGGGCCTCGAACTGGACTGGGATCGGGTCGATGAAGCGCCGCGCGAACTCGCGCCGGTAGCGCTCGGGCCCTGCGGGCAGGCTGGTCTCGCGGTATTCCGCGGCATGGCCGTCGTCGATGGGCGCGAAGCGCAGGCCCGTGGCCTCGATCTTTGTCCGGAACTCCTCTGCGGTGGTCATGACGACGCTGTCCCCGCGTGCGGCGAGAAGCCGGCCGGCGGCGAGGAGCGGGGTAATGTGCCCTGTGAGGGCCGTGGCGGCGATCAGTACCTTCATGGCGGTACGTCCTCGATGCGTCGGTTGCGATGCAAGGCAATCGCTGCGGCGCACCCAAGGGTTACATGCCGAGCCTCCGGGCGCGTGCGCCTGCGCACCGTTCTTCCCAGCGGCGCTCATGTCCGCCGCAGGCCGTCGCCCTCCGTCCATCCCCGCAACCGGCCCTGTGCGAGTGCCTCATGTGTATGCCGGTAGCCGATCTCGGCGATCGCCTCGAAGCTCGACCACGCCCGCAGGTCGATGCCGGCGAGGGGCGGCTTGAGCAGGGCGGCGGCGTGGCCCACCGCCATCATCGATTGCGCGTCCCCCGAGACCGTCGCCGCCCGCAACAGCAGGGGCGCGATGCCCGGCATGGCATCGGGGACACCGAGCATCCGCCGGATCATGCGGCCGCGCCAGGAGCGCGCCGGCATGTCGCCGAAGGCGCGGTCGCTGCCGACATCGATGGCGAGCACCGGCCCCCGCTCCAGACCGGCCATCACGTCGGCCGGCAGGTTGTTCATCATCCCACCGTCCACCAGCACACCCTCCTCGGTGCAGACCGGCGGGAGCAGGCCCGGAATCGCGATGCTGGCGCGCAACGCCCCCGGCAGGTCGCCGGAGCGATGGACCATCGCCGAGCCCGTCGTCAGGTTCGAGGAGACGCACAGGAAAGGGAGCCAGAGCTCCTCGATCCGCGCGCCGCCGAACCACGCGGCCAAGCCCGCATCGACCTTCGCCCCGCGGGTCAGCGCGTGATAGGGCAGCGTGTAGTCGTTGAGGGGATTGTGCCCGACGAAGAAGTCGAGGGTCCGCGCGCGGATCCGCTCGATGCTCCACCCCATGGCGAGGCTCGCGGCGACGACGGCCCCCATGCTGGTGCCGCCGACGAAGTCGGGAGCGCAGCCGGCCTCGTCCAGGGCCTGCAGCACGCCGAGATGGGCGTGCCCGCGCGCACCGCCGCCGC